>CALBHZ010000103.1 GCA_937892815.1 uncultured archaeon
TTTTCAAGCAGAAGACGGCATACGAGATGTAGAGAGGTCTCGTGGGCTCGGAGATGTGTATAAGAGACAGGAAATCTTACACTTTTAGTGGAGAAGGAGGATATTACTAAGTTTCAGGGTAAGCTTGTAAGGTTGATAGGTCTAATGAATATAAAGAACTTACACGTAAGGGGAGAAAGCGCGTTCGCTGAATTTGATAGCTTTGAATTAGAGAAGGCGAAAAAATTGAAAGCATCATTAATACATTGGCTACCAAAGGAGGAAAACGTAGACATAGAAGTGGTGATAAGCGATCCAGATAAGCCCATTTCAGGAAAGGCTGAAAGGAGCTTAGTAGACGAGCCGATCGGCGCTACCGTGCAATTTGAGAGGAAGTTCTTCGCAAGAATAGATGGAAAGAGAGGAGAAAAAATCGTCCTTTACTATACATCTAAATGAAAAGTTTAAAACCAAGATAGTTAAGTGATTGCAGAGGGGCGATGAAGATGACTTCCACAGAAAAGCCCTATTACGTAAAATTTGAAACACCAAAGGAATTAGTTGAAGCTACATATGAAGCTTTAAGACAAGCTAGAAATAGCGGAAAAATTAAAAAGGGGACGAATGAGACGACTAAGGCAGTAGAAAGAGGACAGGCTAAGTTGGTAATAATCGCTGAAGATGTAGATCCACCGGAAGTTGTAGCTCATCTACCGTTGCTTTGCGAGGAGAGAAAGGTACCATACTTATACGTACCATCTAAAAAAGATCTTGGAGAAGCTGTAGGAATAGACGTTGCAGCCGCCTCAGCATGTGTAGTAGATCCGGGCGATGCGCAACCTATTTTAGAACAAATCATTTCATCTCTCAAGAAGATAAAGGGGGGCTAGTTTAAGTAATGAGCAAGACGTCGGAGGAGAAGCTAACTCCAGCGGAAGTAATACAGATCTTAGGTAGGACGGGGGTAGCAGGAGAAATTACTCAAGTAAGGGTAAAGATTCTCGAAGGTAAGGATAAGGGAAGGATTTTAACTAGGAATGTAAAGGGAGCGGTTAGGATAGGAGATATATTGATGCTTAGAGAAACGGAGAGGGAGGCAAAGAAAATCAAGTAGGTGAAGTCCTTTGCTTCAAATTAAGAAATGTAGCTTTTGCGGTAAAGAAGTTATACCAGGTACTGGAATCATGTACGTTAAAAACGATGGTACCGTCCTATGGTTCTGTTCGTCTAAATGTAGGAAAAATATGTTGAAATTGGGAAGAGATCCGAGAAAGCTGAAGTGGACTTCTAAGTACAAGAAGGTGTCGGCTAGATGACGGAAAGGACCTTAATAGTAATAAAGCCGGACGGTGTTAGGAGAGGTCTAATAGGTAAAATACTATCTAGATTTGAAAGGAAGGGATTTAAGATCGTTGAGTTAAAGATGTTTAAAATGAGTAGGGAAAAAGCCGAAGAATTTTACAGTGTTCACAAAGGGAAACATTTCTTTAACGAGCTGATAGACTTCATAACATCGGGTCCCGTAGTTGCTGCTGTACTAGAAGGTAGAAACGCGATAGAAGTCGTTAGGTTGATGATAGGATCAACGGATTCGTCTAAAGCTCTTCCTGGAACTATTAGAGGAGATTTTGGGTTAGAGATTACCGAGAATTTAATACACGCAAGCGACTCCCTTGAAAGTTATAAGAGAGAGTACAAAGTTATATTTGAGTAGTATTTACCTAACATGAGGAATGGCGAAAGCGATAAGACAACCAATAGTAGTCGTTCTAGGACACGTAGATAGTGGAAAAACTTCAATATTGGATAAGATAAGGGGGACAGCCGTTCAAGCTAGGGAAGTAGGGGGCATAACTCAACATATAGGAGCGAGCTTCTTTCCTCCTGAAACGTTAAAGGCAATATGTGGTCCTTTATTAAAGATATTTGGAGGAGAGGTAAAAATACCAGGCCTATTAGTTATAGATACCCCAGGTCATGAAGCCTTCTCAAATTTAAGGCAGAGAGGAGGTTCTGCGGCTGATATCGCAATCTTAGTAGTTGACGCAGCAAAGGGGATGGAGCCTCAAACGTACGAGAGCATTGAAATTTTAAGGGAAAGGAAGGTACCATTTCTAGTAGCTCTAAATAAGATAGACTTGATAGCCGGCTGGAGACCAATGCCCAACCTTACGCTCTTAGAATCCATTAAGAAACAGGACAAGTTTACGCAAGAGCTTCTCGATAAGGCAATATATACTGTAGTGGGGCAATTGTCACAATTGGGGTTCAGAAGTGAGGCCTTTTACAGAGTTAAAAACTTCACCAGAGAGGTCGCTATAGTTCCCGTAAGCGCTATAACGGGAGAAGGGATTCCCGAGTTATTAACCGTCTTAATAGGCTTAACTCAGGAGTACATGCAAAAGAGGCTTGAATATGCGGAAGGTCCCGCAAGAGGAATAGTTCTTGAAGTGAGAGAGGATCCCGGCTTAGGCCCTACGGCTAACGTAATATTGGTAAACGGAGTGCTAAAGGTAGGAGACCGAATAGCTCTAGGGACTAAGGAAGGAGCTATATTTACGAAAGTGAGAGCGTTGTTTATGCCTAAACCGTTAGATGAGATGAGAGATCCTAGAGATAGGTTCATGCCGGTTAGGGAAGTAAAGGCTGCTGCCGGAGTGAAGGTAAGCGCTCCAGAAATCCAAAACGTGCTTGCGGGCTCCCCATTAGTAGGAATACAGAAAGAAGAGGATGAAGAAAGAGCAATTGAAATCATAGACTCAGAAGTCAAGCGGGTATTCATTCATACGGATAAACTAGGGATCGTCTTAAAGGCCGACACTTTGGGCTCTTTAGAAGCTTTAATAGGCATGATGAGAAAGAGGAAGATACCGATAAGAATCGCAGACATCGGTCCCGTTACTAAGAGAGATGCGGTACAAGCATCTATAGTAAGGGAAAAGGACAGGTACTTAGGAGTAATCTTAGCCTTTAACGTAAAAGTCTTGGATGAAGCAAGGGAAATCCCCGTTCCCATCTTCCAAGAAAGGGTAATTTATAGCTTAATAGAGAATTACCTAAATTGGGTAGAAAGGGAAAAGGAAGCAGAAGCAAGAGCCGTATTTTCCGCTTTCACCTTACCGGCTAAATTCCAAGTGTTAAAAGGCTTCGTTTTTAGGAGAAGCAATCCCGCTATTTTCGGTATTGAAGTGCTAGAGGGCAGACTTAAACAGAAGGTAAAAGTGATGAATAAAGAGGGAAAGGAAGTAGGGGTTATTCAGCAAATCCAGAGTAGCGGACAACCGATACCTGAAGCGGTTAAAGGAGAACAGGTAGCGGTCTCGATGAAAGAACCCACTATCGGTAGACAGATAAAAGAAGGGGAGATTTTATATACTCTCCCTTCAAGCGATGAAGCGAGGTTATTGCTCACTAAGTTTAAGGATAGGCTTTCACCAGAAGAAGTTAAGCTTTTAGAAGAAATAATCGAGATTAGGAGAAAGGTACAGCATTTATATGCTTTTTAAAGCTAAAAGGTTAAAAACCTCCCGTACGTTAAGCTCAAGCCGATAGATATGCCGGAATTCCAGTTAGTGTTATCAGATCCTAAAACTAGAAGAGCGGTAAAACTTGAAATCAAAGATCCTAAATCGTCGGTCCTGTTAGGTTTGAAAATAGGGGACGTTATCGATGGCGAACCTCTTGGTATAAAGGGCAAGATAAAAATAACGGGAGGAAGCGATAGAGCCGGCATACCTATGAGGCCGGATGTTCATGGACCGGGTAAGAAATATGTATTGCTTTCTAGCGGTCCTGGCTTCAGACCGAAGAAAAAGGGAGAAAGGAGGAGGAAGCTCGTTAGGGGAAACGTTGTATCCGAGGAAATATATCAAGTAAACGCTGTCTTAGTAGAGGGAGAACTCCCTCAAACCTCTACTAATAAACAGTGAGTTAGACTTAGAGATTTGAATAGAAAAATTAATAACCCTATCTAAATTCAACTCGCTAAGAAGCGAGGTCTGATAGTTATGCCGCGTTTTAAGACAACAGCTGAAGCGTTGAAGATAATAAGTAATAAAGAGCAGATAAGGAACTTCGGCATTATAGCTCATGTCGACCATGGTAAAACCACTACTTCGGATTCTCTTCTAGCCGCGGCGGGCATGTTAAGCCCAAGCGTAGCTGGAACCGCTTTAGCGCTAGACTTCATGGAGCTTGAGCAGAGAAGGCAAATGACCATTAAGGCAGCAAACATAACCCTGTACTACGAACATGAAGGGAAACCGTATGTCTTCAACATGATAGATACTCCTGGACATATCGATTTTACAGGTAAAGTCACAAGGTCTTTAAGAGCTATTGATGGAGCGGTAGTGGTAGTAGACGCCGTAGAGGGTGTAATGACTCAAACGGAAACGGTTACGAGACAAGCGCTAGAAGAAAGAGTAAGGCCCGTCCTTTACATCAATAAAATAGATAGGCTCGTAAAGGAGCTGAGGCTAACGCCCGAAAAGATGCAGACATGGCTTATGAACATTATATCCGATTTTAATCAACTAATCCACATCTACGCTGAACCGGAATATAGAGAAAAATGGAAGGTAAGCGTTCAAAATAATAGCGTGGCATTTGGAAGCGCTAAAGATAGATGGGGCTTTACATTCGAAATGGCGAAAAAGTATGGGATAACGTTTAAGGACGTATATGAAGCATATACTAAGGGAGATCCGAACGAATTAGCCGAAAGGGCGCCCCTTCATGAAGCCATTTTAACGATGGTAATAAGACATCATCCGCCGCCTCACGTAGCTCAAAGGTATAGAATTCCCAAAATATGGAAGGGTAACTTAGAGAGTGAAGTAGGCCAGGCTTTATCGAACTGTGATGAAAAAGGTCCAACGGTAATGATGGTTACCAATGTGGTAGTAGACCCACAGGCAGGTGTTGTGGCTACCGGAAGGCTATTCAGTGGAACCGTAAAGGATGGAGATATGGTCTATTTAGTAGGTGCGAAGAGAATGGAGAGAATACAAAGCGTAAACATGTTCATGGGACCGTATAGAGAGATTGTTGGAATTTTACCTGCAGGCAACATTCCAGCCCTACTAGGTTTAGAACATGCAAGAGCGGGGGAGACGGTCTCCAGCATAAGGGAAATCGTGCCGTTTGAGAGCATAAAGTACGTAACTGAACCTGTGGTAACGGTAGCCGTTGAACCTAAGAACCCGAGAGACCTTCCAAAGCTCGTAGATGCCCTTCAGAAAATGCATATTGAAGATCCAAACTTAGTTATTAAAATAAATGAAGAAACGGGAGAAACCCTAATGTCTGGAATGGGAGTTTTACATCTCGAGATCGCTCTGACCTTGCTCCGAGAACAAGGTCTTGAAGTCATAACGAGTAAGCCTCTAATAAACTATAGGGAGACTATAACCGATAAAGCAGGGCCGGTAATGGCGAAAAGCCCTAACAGACACAATAAGGTATACATAAGAGTTGAACCGTTAGAGGAGGAGGTCATCGAGCTAATCAGAAGAGGAGAAATCAACGAAAGCATGGATAGGAAACAGATCGCGAAGAAGTTGAGAGATTTAGGATGGGATGCGGATGAAGCTAGGAACGTAGTAGCGATTGATGAAAGGGGCAATTTATTCATCGACGCAACAAAGGGAGTTCAGTTCTTACATGAAAGCCTCGATAGCCTTAGAGCGGGATTCGTAGATGTTATGATGAACGGTCCTTTAGCTTATGAGTATTGCAGAGGAGTTAAAGTGGTTCTTCATCATTTCGTTCCACATGAAGACCCGGCTCATAGAACCTATGCACAATTAATGCCAGCGGCGAGAAGGGCGATATTGGGAGCTATGTTGCTCGCGAAGCCGGTCCTTCTCGAACCGATGTTATCTATTGAAGTAAAGGGACCGGTCGATTTGATAGGAGCTGTAGCGGGCGTACTTTCGAGTAAAAGGGGGAAGTTGCTGAATATACAGCAGAAGGAGGTGCTAGCTATAATAGAGGGAGAGATACCGGCGGCGGAGACTTTCGATCTAAGTGAAGTTATGAGAGGAGCCACAGCTGGTCTGTCTCTTATACACATCTCCGAGCCCACGAGACCTCTCTACATCTCGTATGCCGTCTTCTGC
>CALBHZ010000104.1 GCA_937892815.1 uncultured archaeon
GATTGGTTTAGGACGTAACCAGTGTTAATAAAAATGAATAAATGAATAAGTATAAAGAAAGGAAATGTAAAAAAATAAATAAAATTATCAAAATTAGCCACTTAACTTTGAAAGATCGCAAGGTGGCTTAAATTATTACCGCTAACTCGGTTTTCATGGTCTTATTTTCTTCCTAAAACTTATATTCAAAAAGGAAATAATTGGTGGTATGAAGTCGGTCGATATAAACGCAGATATGGGAGAGTCCTTTGGAGTATATAGAATAGGGAATGACGAAGCCCTCCTAAAGCTAGTAACTTCAGCTAACATAGCATGTGGTTTTCATGCGGGAGATCCTGTAATAATGTTGAGAACGGTGAAAGCATGCAAGGAAAACGACGTTGAGATTGGGGCCCACCCGGGCTTTCCAGACCTATTAGGCTTTGGAAGGAGAGCTATGGAGGTTAAACCTCAGGAACTAGAGGCTTACATCATTTATCAGATAGGAGCTTTAATTGGAGCGGCTAAATCGGTGAAAGCGGAAGTACTGCACGTCAAACCTCACGGAGCTCTATATAACATGGCTTGGACGAGAAGGGATTACGCAGAGGTTATAGTTAGAGCTGTAGCCTCTGTATCCAAGGACCTCATCGTAGTTGCGCCGTATGGTTCAGAGGTTCATAAAGTTGCTGAAGCCGAAGGTTTGAAGATCGCATTTGAGGGCTTTGCTGAGAGAGGCTATACTAAAGAAGGCAGATTGGTCCCTAGGGGAAGGGAGGGCGCGATCATAAAGGATGAAAATGAGGTAGCTGAAAGGGCTTTGAGGATGGTAAGCGAGGGAAAAGTAAAGAGCGTAGATGGCGTAGATATAGAGCTGGTGGTTAATACCATATGCATTCATAGCGATAGCCCCGGCTCGGATAGAATGGCCGCGATCATAAGGAAGAGGTTTGAAGAAGCTGGAATTAAAGTAGAGCCTATGTACAAGGTAGTAGGGAGAATATGAGCGGAATAAAGATAATCCCAGTTGGAGGAAGGAGCGTTTACGTTGAAATATGTAAAGATATCAGCTTAGAATGTAATAGAAAGGTCCATGCTCTATATTACAAGCTAAGGGAGCTTAGCGGAGTAGAAGAGGTAGTGCCTGCATACAGCAGCCTCCTACTAATATATGATCCATTAACAATCGGCTATAAAGACCTAAGGGATAAAATAGAGGATTTAGCGGCTCAGGAAGGTGTAGTAGAGCTAAAGCCTAGGAAGTTTAAGATACCCGTTGTCTACGGAGGCGAATACGGCCCGGATATGAAGTTAGTAATCGAGAAAACGGGGCTTAGCGAAGATGAAGTAATTAAAATCCATACATCGAAGGTCTATACATGCTACATGTTAGGGTTTACCCCTGGTTTCGTTTACCTAGGAGATGTAGACGATAGGATAGCCGTTCCTAGGCTTCCAACACCTAGAGTGAAGATACCTCCAGGATCCGTAGGCATAGCTGGAAAGCAAACCGGATGGTATGGAGTTGAGTCACCAGGAGGATGGGTGCTAATAGGAAGAACTCCCGTAGTTACCTTCGATCCAAATAGAGATCCTCCATCGTTTATACGTCCTGGAGATAAGGTCGAATTTTACCGAATTAGTGAAGATGAATATAGGGAAATACGTGAAAAAAGCATGAAGGGGGAATACGAGGTGAAGCCGGAATGATGGAGGTAATTCTTCCAGGGTTATTTTCTACTATCCAAGATGAAGGAAGGAAGGGCTATAGGACTTACGGAGTACCTTCATCTGGGGCTTTAGATCCTCTATCGTTTAGAGCTGCGAACGTCTTAGTAGGCAATAAGTTAAACGAGGCATGTATTGAAATAATAGGAGGAATGTTCAGATTCAAGGCTTTAGAGGACATCGTAATAGCGGTAACCGGAGGGGAAGCTCCCGTAAGGGTTAAGGGGAAGGTAGAAAAGGGATGGAGGCCTATCTTCGTTGAAAAGGGCTCTATAGTCGATATAATGGCTCCCTTGAGAGGCTTCATAATTTACTTAGCCGTAGCCGGAGGTATTTCTTCGGATTTCGTAATGGGAAGCTATTCTACTTATACTAAAGCTAAATTTGGAGGTCTGAAAGGAGAGAAGGTTAAGAAGGGAGATGTACTGAATTTAAAGGCTAAAGTGAATGCAAAGGAGGTATGGGAAAGGGTTAAAGATTTCGAGTTTCCAGACAATAAGAGACCTAGTTTGCCGAGCCCTAAAGATGAAACATCCGTTAGAGTTACTTTAGGCACTCATGTAGATTTGTTCCCCGAGAGCTCGATAAAGACCTTCTTTTCCGAGCCCTACGAAATAACTCCAGAATCGGATAGGATGGGATATAGGCTTAAGGGAACGCCTATTACCTATCCAGGAGGAGGGAGAGTTACGAGCTTTCCGCTAATTGAAGGATTTATACAAGTTCCCCACGATGGCCAACCGATAGTTCTACTAGCAGATGCTCAAACCGTTGGGGGCTATCCGGTAATAGCTTCGGTTATACCACCAGATATCCCCTTGGTAGCTCATAGCAGACCTGGTTCAAGGTTAAGGTTTACTGAAGTAAATCGAGATGAGGCAGAAGAGGAAGCTAGGAAATGGCTTGAGAACCTCAACTCGATAGCTAAACTTTAACAAACCTCTTCTTTTTCCGCAAGCTTAATTAAAGGTAGAACGTAATCAATAACGTGGAAGATATATTACTACGCCCAAGGGATCATATCGAGGAGTTAATGGGTGATTCTTTAAGGGCTGTCTCTTATACACATCTCCGAGCCCACGAGACCTCTCTACATCTCGTATGCCGTCTTCTGCTTG
>CALBHZ010000105.1 GCA_937892815.1 uncultured archaeon
GCATACGAGAGGTAGAGAGGTCTCGTGGGCTCGGAGATGTGTATAAGAGACAGCGTTGAATTTATTAATAGAGACGTTAAAGGAAGTTTAAAAGATATCGATCGAGAGAACATCCTTCCTAGGCATATAATCGAGAAAATGGCCTCCTTGGGTCTCTTCGGTCTGACCATTCCCAAGAAATATGGAGGAAAGGGATTGAGTTTAAGGGAATTTTTAAGAATTCTCGAAGCTATAAGTAGAGAATGTCCGTGCATTGCCAACGTTATATTCCTGCATAGTATGAGCTACGACTTCATACTGAGATTTGGAAGCGATGAACAGAAGGAAAAATACCTGCCGGATATAGCCATTGGACGTAGGATTTTATCCTTGCCCTTTACGGAACCTCAATCAGGTACGGACTTAGCGAATGTGAAGATGAGAGCTGTAAGGAAGGGGGAATATTACATACTTAACGGAGTCAAAACGTTAGCGACTAATGGAATGTATGCTAATCTCTTCATAGTTATAGCTCGTACTAGCGAGGAAAAGCATAGAGGGCTAACCTTGTTTATCGTGGAAAAGGAGGATGGCGTGAAGGCGATTGGTCCCTTAGATCTATTTAGCGCAAGAGGTGCTGGAATTGCTACTTTAAAGTTTGAAAATGTACAAGTTCACAAAAGTAGGATTCTAGGCTCAGAGGGCGATGGTTTTTCATTAGCTGTTAAGGGGTTAGCGCTAGGAAGGGTTCCGTTCTCCTCAATCGCTATTGGAGTTGTAGAAGGAGCTTTAGAAGAAGCCGTGAAATGGTCTAGTAAGAGGAAGACCTTTGGAAAGCCCATATTTGAAAACCAGGCAATATGTTTTCCTCTCGCCGAGGTAGCAGCTGAGTTAAGAGCGATAAAGGCCTTTAGCGAAGAATTAGCCTTAATGATTGAGAGAGGAGAGATGCCTATAGTGGAAGCCTCAATGATTAAGCTCCTATCCTCTGAATTAGCAACTAAAGCAACAAAGATAGCCGTACAGATAATGGGAGGATGGGGGCTTGCAAGCAATTCTAAGGTAGCTAGGCTTTACAGAGATGCTAAGGCCTTAGAAATCGCTGAAGGAACGAGCGAAGTGCAAAAAATGATCATAGCGAGACAACTGCTCAAGGAGTTCAAGGGATAGCTTGTTCTGTAACGGTATCTTTTAAATATGAAAACTTCGTAGTATAATGTGGCAATGCATGCAGCCTTCATTATGATGGTAACGGAAAAAGGAAAAGCATGGGATGTAGTGGAGAAGGTGAAGAAGATTAAAGGGGGTTAAGGTGGTACACGCTGTAACTGGTCCTTATGACGTGATAGCTTACGTGGAAGTAGAAGACCTATCTAAGAGATTGAAGAACATCATATCTAAGATACACAAGATAGACGAGGTAGATATTACGTTAACGGCGATCGCAGTCCATTAACCTTTTTTATTCTTCCGTAGAGACTCTCGTTTGCGGTACCATTACTAAAATCCCCATTTTTTGTATCATTTCAGCAATTCTTCTATCGCTCTCTAAGTAGATATATATGTCGTAGTTTTCCTTTAATCTCTTTAGAACGTCCCGTTTCCATTTTATAATAGGTTGGTTTTCAGGCCTCAGTATTAGCGCATCAAAAGGCACTCCCATCTTTTCAAGCTCCTCCTTAGTTTGTTTGTAATATTCTTCAGGTCTTTCTGAGATAATTACGATGTACTTGCCTAGCTTTCTGTACCTCCATAGCTCGTCTATCGAGTCCGTCTTAGGAGAGTCCTTGACATAATTCGCCGGATCGAAATACGATTTCAAAAAGGCCTGTTTCAATTGCCCCTTTATTAACGAAGGATCGATCTCTGGAGATAAGCCCGTTAAGAATAAAGCGAGCTTCTTCCTTTCCGTATCATCTACCAATACTCCATCTAAGCTTGCAACTACTATAGATTCGTTTTTGGGGATCGTATCGATGATAAAGGGTTCACATATAGATCTATACTCACAAGTATCGCATTCCCACTGTCTCCCTTCGATTATCGCCTCCTTTAGTGGAGGTACTTTCCTTTTCAAGTGTTCATGCAATAAAATAGCTCTTTCAGCTATTTTGTGTAAGTACTCCTTTTCCCTTTTTACAGCGAAGGCTTTAACCTTACCTTTTCTCTTATCCCAATACAGTAAAATACCTCTCTCGTATCCGGTAGCATGTAAATAAGCTTGTATTTGTAAAAGATGGTTTTCATGTGGATTTTCAGGTATTTTACTTGTGCTTTTTACTTCAACGATGCTCTTACTTCCATCTATTTCAACCACTAAGATATCGATTCTCCCCTTTAACGTTATATTTTCCGATATCTTAAGCGACGTTCCTACCTCCTCCTGCTCTACTTTAACTATACCGGAAGCGTTTAAGGCCTCAGCTACGGCTTTGTGAACTCCTTTACCCGTTGCGAAAATAGCTAGCTTCTCAGGAGAGGGTTTTTCCCCGATGGTGTATATGTAGTATTGCTTCCTAAGACAGGCTCCTATAGCGCTAGGATAGTAAACCCCTTCTTCCCTCAAGTGTTGAGCTTGCTCCTCTTCCCACATATTCTTGAGACCTTGTTTTAAGGCTTCAACAATCCTCTCTTCGGCCTTCTTCATCCACACCCATTCCTCCATCATCTTAAAATTCCCCTTAACGCATCTTCGCTACTTCATTCACGATTACAACCACTCCCAGTATAATTAAAATGATTCCGATAAATAAGGGGAGGCTTTGAGAGAAGCTAACATAATGGGTCGATGTTAGGAAGAGGCCTATAGCCGTAACAATTGTTCCCCATGAAAAAATGTATAAGCGGGGATACGCGTATTTAGAAAAGATGGAGTACAATATGGTTACCATCCCATCCAAAGATAGAATAAGGCCTATAGCTGCGATGACTTCGATGTAATGGTACGTATAGAGAATTAAGCTTATACCAGTTGCAAATAGGGTAGTAGTGAGGAGGGAAACGCCTAGCTTCAAATCGCAACAATAAATAAGCTCCTAGAATATAAGTATAATCCTCAAGGCGAGGTAATTATCGAAAAAGATCTTATACATTTCAAGCCTTGTAGCTTTTCCAACGCCTGTGCTGGTATCTTCCCCTCCACTACAATCGTTAGAGCGGGGTTGGGATAGAGATCGGGGTCATCGGCTAAAGCTTGCCTTATAACTAACCCATACTTAGCTAAAATGGAGGAAACGGAAGCTATTATGCCCGGGCTATGGGGATCCGCGTACAGTTTAATTACAGTAAAGCCTAGTTGAGGAGCGACGTCCACTAAGCTAGGACCAGCAGGTTTAAGCTTTAGGAATATAGATTTGAGTTCTGGATTTGAAAGGAGGAACTTAGCTGTTTCCCTTACTACCCTTCTATCAACTCCTGCTGCCCTAGCAATGGCGTTATCCGTAAGTTCTACATCTCCGACGTAATATCTACCCGATTCATCTATTCTTATTCCATATTCAACCATTAACCTCACTACTGATAGGCCTGCTTTTCTTCTAGAAAACCATTTTTCCACCTTATTCCACAAATCTAGCTAAATTTAGAACTATTTCCCATTTAAACTTTTATTTTTACATAAAAAATAATAGGGAGGAGAATTTGTTTTAATAAAAAATAATTTTATTCGCCAGTAGAGGGCTTCTTCTCCTCTTTCTCCTTTAATTTAGTCGCAGCTATTACGTCGTCTATCCTCAGTATCATACTCGCTGCTTCAGTTGCTGCCTTTATTACCTGCTCCTTAACTGATAGAGGTTCGAAGACTTCCTTCTCGTAGAGATCTCCTATCTTATTATTCATTACGTCTATACCGGCCCATATCTTGCCTTGTCCATGCGCAGCGCTTAGCTCTACCTGTGTATCCAATGGGTCCATACCGGCGTTTTCAGCTAAGGTTAGAGGGATCGTCTCTAGCGCTTCAGCAAACTTAGACACGGCTAACTGTTCTCTTCCTGGCAGGGACTCAGCCCACTCTCTCAACCTCTTAGCTACTTCGGCCTCCGGAGCTCCTCCTCCAGCTACTATAGCCGGCTTCTCCAGCACGTCCTTAGTAACCATTATAGCATCGTGTACGCTCCTCTCAGCTTCGTCTACTACTCGTTGTCCTCCTCCTCTCACCAATATTGTAACCGATTTGGGGTTCTTACATCCTTCAACGAATACCCATTTATCCTCCTCTATCTTCCTCTCTTCAACTAAAGCGGCTTCTCCTAGGTCTTGAGGAGTGAGGTCCTCTAGGCTTGTTACTACCCTCCCGCCAGTAGCCTTGGCTAATTTCTCCATATCGCTCATCTTTACTCTCCTTACCGCAAGTATTCCAGCCTTAGCTAAGTAGTGTTGAGCTAGATCGTCTATTCCCTTTTGACAGAAGACCACGTTAGCTCCAACGCTCTTTATCTTCTCAACCATCTCCTTAAGCATTCTCGCTTCTTCATCTAGGAAGGCCTTCATCTGAGTTGGGTCGGTTATATTTATCTTTGCATCAAACTCCGTCTTCTCTATCTCCAAGGGAGTGTTTAACAGAGCTATCTTAGCGTTCTCTACTCTCTTAGGCATGCCAGCATGGACTACCTCTTTATCAATTACTACTCCCCTAATTAGAACCGTATCCCTTATAGAAGCTCCTGGCTTCTTCTCTACTTTTATAGCATCTACGTCTACCTTTAGCTTTCCATCTTTCTTTTCAGCAACTTGTAAAACGGCATCTACTACTAAGTTAGACAGGTACTCGGCGTCTCTAGATACCATCTTCGTTGACATCGCCGTCTTAGCGACTTTAAGGAGCCAATTCCTATCGTTTGGATCTACCTTGATTGCTATTTCATTCAATATTTCGATGGCCTTGTTTGCGGCTTTCCTATATCCATCTACGATTATAGTTGGATGGACTTCTTTCTCAATAAGCTCCTGTGCTCTCTGTAGCAACGCTCCGGCAAGCACTACCGTACTAGTAGTTCCATCCCCGACCTCGCTATCGGTTGCCTTAGCGATCTCCACCATCATCTTAGCGGCTGGGTGTTGTACATCTATTTCCTTTAGAATGGTCGCTCCGTCGTTAGTTATGGTTACGTCCCCTAAGCTATCGACAAGCATTTTATCCATTCCTCTAGGACCTAAGCTCGTTTTTACGATTTCGGCAATGAGAACTGCGGCCGCTATGTTGTTTCTTTGAGCATCCCTCCCTTTAGTTTCCTGAGTCCCCTCCTTCAGGATTAATACAGGCTGCCCAGTAGACGTAACTGCAGGTATCGCGGTTGCGGACATTCACATACTCACCTCCTTAAACCTCCTTTTAATTTCCATAAAATTCCAATTTTTAGCCCTCATCTCTACACTTATAAATTTTTCTCCCCCAACTCCTTGATTCGTAATATTTCATATTGTTACAAAGAATTATAGGGCCTTAGTTACGGTCATGCCGTCAACTATTATTTGAGGGGAGAGAGTTGGTGTCTCGACTTCCCACCATTTTATCCACCTCCTCTTCTTACCTATTCCAGATATAGAGTTTAAAAGCCTAGGAATGGAATCGCTAAGCCTAAAGCCGTGTATTGAGGCCTTTACCTCTCCATTCTCTACTAGGAAGGCAGCATCCCTAGGAATAGTTGAAAATTCTCCTGTTCTATAGCTTTGAAACCTAGTATACCAGTTATTCGTGACGATTATTCCGCTCTTAAGCTCCCTGATCATTTCATCATCGTCCATATCTCCGCTTTTAACTTCCAAGTTCCATGGATGAGGCTCTATAATTCCAGCATTGGCTGTAGATTCCGTTTTGAATTTCTTCGCCGTCGTTGAATTATGGATGTATGTCAGTAGGATTCCGGAATCTATCAATTTATTAGATTTCGTAGGAAGACCCTCATCATCAAATGATCTACTGTCTAACCCTCCTTGGATCTGTCCGTGATCGATTAGCGTTAAGTTGCTCACAGCTACCTTCTCCCCTATCTTATCCTTAAAGAACGATAGGCCCGCCTCTACCATAAAAGCTGAGGTAGAGATTCCAACGTGTTCAAATATGTTGGCCGCAACGGTCGAGCTCAATAGAACGCGATACCTTCCCTCCCTTACGGTCTTAGGGTTTTTAGCCATCTTGCTATACATGCCGGCTAGCCTGCCGGCTTCTTCCGGATTAAAGGAGGATAGCCTTGTTGAAACGGCAATACCATGTCCACTTGACTCCTTACTTGTAAAAGCCCTAACGTTTAGTTCGATTCCCGTCCTAATATCCCTTCCCTCGGCTCCTCCAGAAGTGAAGATTTCGATGTTAGTTATAAAAGCGGATAGAGATCCGGCTACCCTCTTCGCTCCATTTTCCAAAGCTGAGTATATAGCTCTAGAAACGTAGGGCGTAAGGTCCTCTTCTCCTATCTTAGTATCGATATCTCCGTTATGGACGTATCTAAAAGGACCCCGAGGAAGGTGCGCATATTCTGTTTCACTTGAAGCCATCATCGATTTGTAAAGGGAGGATATGAACGAGGCGATCTCCCCCTTCCTTAAGTCGTAAGTTGCACCAGCTATACGTTTTCTTTCCTTAGCCATGTAAATGAAGAGGGCGGATCCCGTTTTATCCTTAGTAACTGTTATGGAGTTATTGGTAAACCTTATCATCCTATCCCTATTCTTGAAGAATAGTACTACGAAATCTTCGAGGTTGAGAGAATTCAGCTTCTTAATTACGAAGTCTATCATTTAATCCTCACCTCCTTCCTATCTTTACGTTTCTAAACCTCAAATGAGGCCCTCCCATCCATACGGGTACTCCTTGCATAGGATCTCCCTTTCCGCACGTAGCTGCAACGAAATCTAGGTCATCAGCTCTAGCATCTAAGCTAGACCAAAGCTTAGGCGTTGTTATCTCTATTACAGGATTGAGTATCATCTCTTTTACTTCACCGTTCTTTACTAGATAGGCTTCATGACCTACATACCTTTGATTTAACCTTTTGTCGTCTATATTCCATTCCATAAACGACTTTACGTATACTCCCTCCTTTACATCCTTGAATAGCTCTTCTACGCCGTAATCTCCAGGTTCTACGTAGGTATTCGCCATTCTTATTATAGGCTCTTTATCGAACTCAGAAGCTCTAGCCGCTGCATTACTCTTTACGTTAAAGAAGGAAGCCGTTTGTCTATTGTGAAGAAATTCACTGATCTTCCCTCCGTATATTAGCCTCCTCCTCCCAGCTTTAACGCCTTCGTCATCGAATAGATAAAACCCAAATGAGTACGGGATCGTCGGATCGTCGCTAACAAAGGTTTGATCGCTGCCGATCTTCACCCCTAGGTCGTTTGGATTTAGATAGGACTCTCCAGCTTGCGCAGCTTCCCTTCCTAATATTCTATCCGCTTCTTGAGGATGTCCGACCGATTCATGAGCCATAATTCCCGCTACTTCAGGACCTACAATTAAATCCATGGAGCCTTGAGGAGAAGGCTTGGCTTTTTCGACTATTTTACTCGTTACTTCAGCCTCTTTGCATGTTTTCTCGTATATCCCTATCCTTTCGTAAGATTCGATACCTCCAGCTCCACCATATTGAACGCTTCGCTGTGATATCTTTCCGTTTGAATAGGCGGTAATAACTCCGTAAAACTCGAGCCTTGGTACTCTACTGAGGATCTTAGCTCCTTCAGAAGTTACGAAGTACTTCTCCTCTAGACTTGAATTCATCGTTAAAAACCTATCCTTTACATTTCTACCCCTTTCAACGATAGCTTTATCGAGTTCCTTCAATTTATCCATTAACCATTCTCCTGTAGCTTCCTCGATAGGGCGTTTTTCCTCAACACACCACTTCGCTACTTCCACTTTTTCCCTGCTGAAAGAAACAGGCTTCTTAAATAGAGGACGGGAGTTTGTGGCTTGTTTTATTAACCTCTTCAGTAATTCCTTAACCTCCCTTCTTTCTAAGTTATTCGTAGATCCAAACGCTAAGGCACCCTTTACAATTACCCTAATTCCGATACCATAAGCCTTAATCACGGCAGATAGCTCCGGAAATCCGTTCTTCAGTATAGCTTCGTTTTTAACCGTTAAGTGGAGCCTAGCTTCTACGTAATCGACCTTCTCATCTACTCCTCGCTCAACTACAAAGTCCGCTAGATCTAAATCTAAGGACATAAACGAGGTTAATAAGAGGAGGTTAATATCGTTTACATTCTCGTCTTTTCCAACATCTTAGTAAACGTCCAGGTAGCTGTATTTATTATCTCGTTTAATCTAGATCTCTCCCTGTAGTTGTAAATCGTTATCTTTTCAATTTTCCCATCTTTTTCATCTATGGTATATCTCAACGTTTTATCTTTAGGAACCCTGCCTATAGATGTTTCGTTTTCGTCCTTTCTCCTCATTCCTTCTAAGACCTTGCCTATAAAGAAGCTTCTGAAAGGAGGAGTAGATGTATAGAGTTCTACATCTGGAGCTGGGACGATCGTTACCGAATCCCTTCTTACGTATGCGTTAGCTAACAAGAAGCCGTCCTTTTGCCTCCTTAAGGGCCTGACTTCGGCCTCTTCCGTTATCTCCTTCTCAACTGAATATTCGGCGGCGGGAACAAAGCTTAACTTCTTTAGGTTTTCATCTATTACCCTTAATATGCCTCTATACGTTTCAAGTTGATCCTCCAGCTCTTTAATTCTCTCTTCTAAAAATAACCTATACTCAGCAAGCTTTTTGATATCTTCCTCGCTCAAACCTAAGTTTACTACATCTGCATGATATTAAAGGTTTATTGGAAAATGGAGGTCATAGGCCTAATTTGGCTTTAGCTTTATCGGCAATAGCTTTAGCCATCTCGAGAGTAGAGGCGCTCCCTCCTAGATCGTAGGTCACTACTTTCCTTTCAGATATTACCTCTTCCGTGGCTTCAAATACCGCTTTACCGAGCTCTTTAAATCCTAAGTAATCAAGCATCCAAGCACCAGATAGTATCATTGCAGTTGGATTTACTTTATATTGACCTTTATACTTAGGAGCGCTACCGTGAGCAGGTTCAAACATAGCGAAGTTATCCCCTATGTTTGCTGAATACAACATGCCTATACTTCCTATTAAGGCTCCTGCTTCATCTGTTAGTACATCCATGTAGAGATTAGGGCCTACTATAACGTTGTAATTAAACCTTTGAGGGTTTTTAACAAGCTGTTGAGCAAAGTTATCAACTACGTAATCTTGAAGCTCTATATCTGGAAACTCTTCAGCCACCTTTCTAGCGCACTCTAAAAATAATCCATCGGTTAACTTCAATACGTTGGACTTATGGACGACTACGACCGTTTTCCACCCTCTAGCCTTAGCTTCCTTAAATGCGAACCTTATTATCCTTTCAGACGATTTCCTCGTTATCTTCCTTAAGGCTATAGCGGTATCTGGATCTACTTGAAACTCTATTCCACAGTATAACCCCTCGGTATTTTCCCTAACGAACAACATATCAACATAGCCTAACGGTCCCTCTATACCTCCAATAGTCCTTACAGGCCTTAAATTTGCATAGAGATCGAAGGTTTGTCTGATGGCTATAACGGCGCTTCTTGGAGTTCCCGGACCGAAGATGGTTGTCATAGGAGCTTTGTAAACTACGTCTGCCCTTTTTATCGCTTCCCACGTTTCAGGAGGGAGATAGGAATCTCCTCCGTGTTTCATCCACCACTCAGAGCCTCCTTCTCTTATATCGAACTCGATCTTCTCATCGGCTCTAATAGCCCTCATAACTATCATAGCTGCCTCGACAAGCTCGGGCCCTACTCCATCTCCTTTTATAACCACTGCCCTTCTCATTAACTACTTCACAACACGCTATCTTATCTAGCGTAATAATAAATTTTTGTGTCTCCTATCAAAAATAGAAAATAAGTGAGGATTTAGTAGATCATTAAGTCTTCCTCCTCTAGAAGAACATGTAGGTTGTTTACCGCTCTATACACCTCCTCTTCCTTTTTAGCTCCAGTACATACGAGCTTTCCACTCGCAAATAGTAAGATTACGGTTTTAGGATCGAGCATTCTGTGGATTAAGCCTGGAAACTGTTCTGGTTCGTACATGCTCCTAGGAAGCTTCATCGCCGCTTCCTCTAATTTTACCCTTCCCCCTAGAGAAGCCGATGCGACTATGTTCTGAATTTCGATTACGGGTTCATTCGTTATCTTTATCCCTCCTCTCCTAAGCTTTTGAACAACTAGCTGTACGGCTTTAATAGCTTGCTCTTCGCTTTTAGCCCCTGTACATACCATTTTGCCTGAGCTAAAAATTAAGGTAGCGGTTTTAGGAGATTTTAGCCTAAAGACTAGACCGGGAAACTGTTCTGGATGGTATTCCACATCTGGAAAAAGCCTCGTAATTTCGTTTAAATCTATAGATTGATTGACGCTCGCTGAGGCTACCACATTTTCTATTGAGATTAGAGGCGTCGTCTTGGGCAATTCTCTCACTATACGAAACAATAGATCAAGTATATAAATACTAACCTACTTTACTGGACGTTCTTCCCTTCCTTCATAAAAAAGCTCGTAGATTATGCATAAACCGAGCAATACGGCGAGGATGTATCTATAGGGCGACATAGCTAGAAAACCAAAATACGGAAGGTGAACAACAACTACGCCGTTCAACATATTATCGCTGACCAAAACTGGATCTGGGACGGGGTTGTTATCTCCCTTCGTTTTGAGAAGCACCAAGTTATCATTTACTATCTTCTCGATAACCCGATGGATAATATATGTCCCACCTCTATGATAAACCACTATCTGTCCAACTTGGACCTCCTTCGTTGATACGGGGACGATAAAAACGAGATCTCCTTCTCTTATAGTTGGCAACATGCTCCTACCCTCTACGGGATACGCGTATCCCAAGTAATTTAAGATAGTAATAAGTACGGTTAATAAAGCAAGGGTAGTTATTATTGTTACCGCAATAGATGTTAATTTCCTATTAAGCGACAACGGTCATTACCAGCGCTAGGATAAGTAATAACCAGCCTATTAATAGTATCGTTCTCACAACTCTCTTAGCTGCGGAAAAGAACTCTAGAATTACGTAGATCGCGGTTAGAGTCACGAGTAGAGTTATACCTTGGCCGAATTGCTCAGAGAGAGCAGGATTAGATTTCAGAACTGTTTCCTCTAACAATTTAGATATCAAATCCACTAAGAACTGATAGACAGTATTTAGGAATAGTAATATTTGAGTAATGAAATCCGACATGCTGTTAAAAGCATCTCCGTTCTTTATTTAAGCATGTCTATCTAAGCGCTTTGATCTTCACGTATCCTTTCCCAATTCTACTTGTCCCAATATGAGCATTAGGATAGAGAACCTTCAGTTTACGGAGAACTCCTAATGCCTTATCCCTTTCAATTAACGCGTGAACCGCGTCTCCTATCATGTTAGGAGCTGCTCCTAAAGCCCCCATTTCCCTCAGTCTATCCGATAAGGACAACAAATGCCTTTCTACTATCCCGCATTCTTCAGCAAACTTTCTAGCGGCGCTTAAAAGTATTTCTAACTTAGGATCCCTCTCTACGGTGTTTAGAGCTTTTTCCCCAGCTTTAGATAACCTTTCTACAGCCTTTTTGGATGATAGTACTTTCTTCGTGCTTTTCGACGAAAACACGATATATAAAATACGATAAGGTTCTTCATTAAATATCAAAGGTAGAAAAACCGCTTTTCCCGGAGGACCGGGTTCTATTAAAAGCCCCGCACCCGTAGGCATAGAAGAAATGCTTGAGACCGTACCCAGTCCAGTTCTCATAATTATCTCAGCATCATGAGCATAACGAGCTAGCCTATAGTAATCTTCAGGTCCGGAAAGCAGTATCGAGGCACCTATCACAGCTCCTAGAGCTCCAGAACCACTTGTCCCAAAACCAGCTCCTATTGGAACTGGCACTTCATGTACAACATCTACTCCTTTAGAAGGATAGTTCTCTTTGAAGAATAGAGATAAAGCTTTCCCGCTAGTGCTGTCTTTCACCTTTTCCCCGTTTATTATTACCTTACCTTTCCCTTCCTTTACGACGGTTTTCAGAGGAGTATGTAATATAAAGCCGCCTCCTCTGGCTCCTATTTCTCCATTTCTTTCAACTACTTGAAAGAAGGAAGTTAAAGCTAATGGAGTTTCCACTACAACCCTCATTTGAAGGCTACCTCTTAGAGATGGATGTGAAGGTAAGCGCTATGAAGCTTATAATTGAACAAGCTAAGGAAAGGAAAGCTAAGGTCTCCTTAGTTCCAGTTGGAGATGCTATCGATAAAGCTTCTCCTACTCCAGTGAACTGTAAAAGCCCGAAGATGGCTACGAAAAATAGAGCTATGATGAACATGGGTAAGCCAAAAGATGGCTT
>CALBHZ010000106.1 GCA_937892815.1 uncultured archaeon
ACAAAGAACTCCGCGATTTTTAACAGTACACCCACATCATGGTAAGAAACGCGCGCGATGTTTTTAACGGAAAAGCAAGATTGAGATCTAATTTCGTCGTCCCTCGATTCCTGCGCACCCGTGATATGATTGGATCGATTGTATATGTAATCATAGTAAATTGTATTTAATATTTAGTTAGGGTAAAGGGCGTTATTGCGCCAACTTTCAACGTCGAAATGATGGCCGTCTTTTACGGCTCACTTGCCGTCGCAACTACCGCTATACAACCCCAATCAGTAACGTCGGGAAGACGTACCATCTAAAGCAACTGCTATCTTTTCAATCCCAGCAGAGATGACGGATGGGCTAGATACGATGGTAGAATTTAGCGTCTCATGTGTTACCAGCTAGTTCCATCCGTCGTACACTCGATTTTCATGCTATCTCCTCAGCAGGGATGCTGGAAAGCCTACCGTAAATTGGGAAATGTCGCTCGCGGTAATCGTTATGGCCGTAGAAGCAGCTATACGTCCACCGCCTCCGTACGATTCTTACAATAGCTCGCGCAACGTTTTGGAGAAGGTCGTTGCTTGTAAAAGTTAAACCGAACCGCCGTCAGCTATGATGAAAAATCTTTGAGTATAGGCGAGGAGATTACGAAGTTCCTTTGCATCATTTATTTCAAGTTAATGAGCGCTCTTCTTTATTGAATGGCCGTAACGAGTAGCTCTCGCGGTTCCTGCTTGCTTCCATTCATAGCCCTTACCCCCATTACCCTCTCCTCCGGCTTAACTACGATGATGACCTTATCCCCTGCTTAAATGGAAATTGAGAATCCTTAGCTATTTCGGTGTGTACGCGAAGTACTCCTTTCCTCCCGTCCTAGCGGGCATGTCGACGAGCCTTCCAGAAAGAACCATTGTGTCGATTAAACGATGGCCGTTATGTTAAAGGTTTTCGGACACTGAAACGCATTACACCCAGGCGTTACAATTTACATGCCTAAATGCGAAAGGGTTTCAGCGGAAGACCGCGATAGGTCTGGACATCTGCTATAAGGTTGCTAACGAGATAATTGAAGTTGCGTCGAGAACAGGCTCAGCG
>CALBHZ010000107.1 GCA_937892815.1 uncultured archaeon
GCATACGAGATGTAGAGAGGTCTCGTGGGCTCGGAGATGTGTATAAGAGACAGCTTAACTACCAGGTATGCGTTCTTCACTTCATCTTGGACATCCAGCATGGCCTTAGCTACTAGATCCGCTCCCTTCCTGAAGCCCGAATGGGTTAAGAAGTACAGGATGAGGATAGCGTCGTCCCTCTCCTTTACATCCAGCACGTACCTCAGATTTGGATCTACTTCCAGGTCTTCCCTTTCGAAGGCATCGCTCACTCCGTGAGGCAGTACTTCGATGTTCGCCTTAACCCCTGATCTAACGTAAACGTCCTTAGCCCAGCTTGAAGGTACCATAACCAGGTCCATCTTATTTAAGATCCTAGCTGCTATTTACGATATCCTGTCGGTATCTGCGGTATCGAAGCCTCCCAGCTTCTCCTTAACCTCCATGAGCTTATCTAAACGTTTCTTCCTTACCTGGAACATCTCCCTTCTATCTCCCATTAGCACATAGAGGATAGGATGCAACAGGATCCTCTTTCCAGGGGTCCAGTATATGTGATCCAGTACGCTCTCGTTTACCTCCGCTATATTATGGTTAAAGCTCTTCCTTAAGTAGTGTATATGATAGCGAGAAATAAGGCTAAAGCTAACATCCTTTTCCTTAGGGTATACGTATATGAGCATGGCATTACTTGAACAGCTTGAACTTCAGGGTACCCTGTTCATCTACGTATACGAGTACCCTCTTCTCCACTTCGTAACCCTGTTCATCCACGAATACCTTAACTACAGCTAGCTTCCTCCTGGGATCTGAAAGCTCTATAGTGTATCCGTCTATCGCTACCTTTTCCTTCAACTTAGCTATAGCGTTGGCTATTTCCGTTTCCATAGTAGGAGGGGCCTCCCTCAATACCGTAGGTACCGTATCCTTGAAATAGGCCTCCTCTCCCTCCGCAGTTCTATGCACATATACGCATACGCTTTCCGATCTTATTACCTCTCCATCCTTGAAGTAAACCGTATAGAACGTATATTCATCATTAGTTCCTGGTACCTGGTAAGTTTTCCCTTCAATTAC
>CALBHZ010000108.1 GCA_937892815.1 uncultured archaeon
TATTTCATTACTAAGGTAGTACCTGGAGTAGATAGCGATATCGTTAAGGAAGCGTTAATTTACGAGCTTAAATGGCTCAGCGATATAGGCGTAATTAAGGGGTTGAATGAAGACGATATAAATGAAATAGAAGACGTCGCTGAAGTAGGATATGCTGGATGGAACTCTAGGATAGTATACGCTGAAGGCAAATGGATGCCCTATAATATAGCGGTCGAGGAGGAGCTCATAGCCGGAGCTCAGTTAATTAGGGGACTTTGCGAAGAGGACCTAGAAGGTAAGTTGAAGAACGTGCCGGGAGATCCGCCTACGACCGGCTTTACGTATCCGACCAACATACAGACCTTTGCCCTAATAACGGTAGTAGGGTTAATCGTGTTATTCGCTATATGGTATCTATTGGGTAGGTTTAAGACATCTTACTAGAAACACGTTAATTTTAAATAAAGACGGCTTTGCTATGGAAATGAATATGGATTGGATTTACATAGCTCGTTTAGCCGGCATCGTACTGATAGCGATCGGGGCTTTACTCATCTTACTCCCGGGAATCCTTAAGCTCGTGCCTTCCCTCGAAAAAGCACATCCATTGCTATGGTATACGTTTTACGGGAAAGATGGCCTAGTGATAGGGACTTCCCCTATCCTGATCATAATAGGAGTGACCCTAGTCTTACTAAGGAAGTTGGTAGCCTAGTTAGGCAGGTTAATGTGGAAGTCTAGTAGAGGGATCATAGCTACGTCCTCCTCTAAGCTTCTAAGATGGATTTTTAAGTCTACGACTATAGTATTCAAAAGCTATTCTCTTTAGATCTGAGATAGCTTCCATTTTAATGAGCTCGAAGATCGAATTCCTCATATCTATGTCGTATCTCTCCCTTAAGTAGCTAATTATAGCTAGATCTAAGAGCTGGATGTAATCCGTTCCAAACATATCGATTAAGATTTCGTAGACCTTCTTCGGTTCTTTAGCCATGATATCTCCTAAGTCCTCCTTTACCATCGATGAAGTATGGTAATCCAGTACCGTGAAGAACGAAGGGGAGAAGACCTCCGACGTTACATCTATGAAAAACCTCCTTAATATTTCCTCTTTCATTTCACAGTCACTTCTCCTTCTCATCTACCATTGTGTAATAGAGTACCCTTAAGCGCTGGGATTTCGTGAAGATTTTCTCTCAAAGTTTCGCTTAAAACGATTATTTTCAGAGAAGCCTTATCTAAACTTTCCACGTCCTTTACTAAACTCCAGAGTTATATAAATTTTGTTTATATGATGTAGCAGCTAACTTGAGATGAGGCTTTTTACGCTACTTAGAGCTGTTTATCACCTTGAGTATGCGTACAAGATCCTTACCCATTCTATCGACCTTTTCGTTCAACTTAATCAATAGGTCCTCAAGCTTGTCAAACCTCTCCATTAATTCGTAAATCGACCTAGGAGGGGCTTTAAACGTTATGGATAGCGATGGTTCGCATCTCAAGTATATCCTCCTCAACTCCTCTTCTCCGTGTTCCAGCTTAATGCTCTTTCCCGTAAGGAACTTAACTACGTTCTCATCTGCTCCGTTATTCAATAGTATCGATGAAAAGCTCCTCTTCATTATCCGAGGAGAAATGCGGTAATGCTTTCCTTCCTCTACTAACCCGGATTTGATCGATACCTTCCTAAACATATTTTGTACATGGAGAGGCTTTATCCCCTCTAGCTTTCTCGTCTTCCAGCTTAGCTTTATGAAGAGAGGGGTTTCAGATTTAAATTTAATTCCCTTATTTTCGCAATCGCTAAGGTACGCTTTAATGGCGTTAATAGCATCTCTTCCTATAAAGGTGTAGTATTCAGCGTTGGTTTTAGGATTTTTCAAGCTGATCCTCAACGGATACTCCTTATCTAGTCTATCGCAGATATCGCCGTACTTCAATGAGCATAGCGTCGGAGCGTCCATTCCAGATTGGAACATAGTAATTATTATCGCCCTATCCCTTAAGGTTGGAGCTAAATCTACCAATTCCTTCACTTCTTGAGCTAATAACGGCTTCCTCTTCCTAATTACGCTTCTTTCAAAGTCCCCCTCTCTCCTAAACTTAACGGTAATTCCATGTTCGGAGTAGAAGGAGCGGATAGCTGAAACGTAAGCTAAAGCGAGGTTTTCACTTATGCCCTTTCCCTCTCCCTTCCTTCTCGGACATTCTCTTCTCAACCATCTATAAAAGCTTATTAGCCTTCTCCTCAACCTTTCACGCATCTCGTTCGGTTGTTCTTTAAGCTCTTTTAAAATCTCGTTAGCTGATAGCCCTGTATACTCCATATATT
>CALBHZ010000109.1 GCA_937892815.1 uncultured archaeon
TGTAGAGAGGTCTCGTGGGCTCGTAGATGTGTATAAGAGACAGTTACAATTGAGATAAAAATTTTTATATTTTTAAAATGTAGTGAGATCGAGGGTTACATGGAAAACATTCCGCATAAGTTCGATGTAATAGTGGTGGGAGCAGGGCCTGCTGGATCTTCCGCTGCTTACACTCTAGCTAAAAGGGGCTTTAGGGTCCTCCTTTTAGAAAGAGGAAGGATACCTGGATCTAAGAACCTTTTTGGAGGCAGGGTTTACTCGAAACCTTTAGAAGATATATATCCCGACTTTAAAAATAAAGCCCCTATACAGCGATGGGTTACTAAAGAAAGGATCTCTATCGTTAGAGGAAGCGATATCTTTAGCATAGATTTTGAAGGGAAGGAAAGTACGAGCTTTATCTGCTATTTAAGCAAGCTCGTAGAGTGGATGGCTGGTCAAGCTGAGGAAGCAGGCGCTATCGTTTTAACCGAGATAACCGTTGATAGGTTCTTAATGGAAGATGGATATGTGAGGGGGGTCATCGTTGGAAGCGAGGAGGTAAGATCGGATGTAGTTATAGATGCGGAAGGGGTGAATAGGTTGTTACTAGAGAGAGCTGGAATAGTTAGAAAGCTAAGTCCAAAACAGGTCGCCTTAGGTGTAAAGGAAACGATTCAACTTCCAAACGAGGAAATAGAAAAGAGATTTGGGTTGGAAGAGAAAGAGGGGTTAGCTTGGATCTTTATGGGCGATATTACGAATAGAATTCCTGGAGGAGGCTTCATATATACAAACGATGGCGCCGTAAGTGTAGGTCTTGTTTTGATGTTAGATCACGCTATAAACTCGTTGAAGAGCCCAATATACGAGCTAGTTGAAAAAATGAGGCTTCACCCATCTCTAAGGAAATATTTCGTTGATGGGAACATTATCGAGTATTCTGCCCACTTAATACCAGAGGCTACCATTGAGTTAATGCCCTCTAAGTTCCACTTTAACGGGTTATTAATAACCGGAGATGCGGCTGGATTGTTATTGAATATTGGCTACAGCTATAGAGGAGTTGATTTTGCGGCCTATTCCGGTTATTTAGCTGCTAAGGCTATAGAAAAAGCCCACGGAGAGGGTGGATTCGATATCGAGAAATTATCTACATATGAAGAAATGTTGAGAAATAGCTTTATTGTGAAGCAGCTCACGAAGTTTAAGAAGGTGCATGATTTAATGGAGGATCCAATGATATTGAAAAAATATCCGGATCTAGTTAGCGAGCTTGCTAAGAAACTATTTGTTTTAAACTACGATACCCCTACTATTATGGAGGCTCTAAAACAGGCGAAGAAGGATGTTGGATGGATAAGCTTACTCCTCAGCTTATATAGGATGGTGAAGTCCATATGAGCGCACATAAGCCTCTAAAACTGGAGGATATTCTAAATAGCGATATTTGGGACGTAGATTACGAGCCGCATATCAAAGTCGATTCAAGGAAATGCGAAAAATGTGACGTTAAGCCATGTACCTACTTATGTCCTGCAGGATGTTATACCCTCTTAGAAGGAAGGGTTTTGTTTAGCTATGAGGGGTGTTTAGAATGCGGTACTTGTAGAGTAATATGTCCGGAGGAGGCCATCGATTGGAATTATCCTGTGAGCGGTAGAGGCATCCATTATAGGTTCGGGTGAGAAGATGGGCTTAGATATAATAGTCGGGATAAAATGGGTTCCTAACACGACATCGGTAAATATAGACGAAAAAACCGGCACTTTAATTAGAACGGGCGTTCCAAGCATCATAAATCCGCATGATATGGATGCCTTAGAGCTCGCTTTAAAGATGAAGGATAGATACGGAGGAACCGTTACCGTTATAACGATGGCTCCTCCTCACGCGAAGATGGGCTTAGAACACGCGATTGGTATGGGAGCAGATAAAGCTATATTGATATCGGATAAGGTGTTTGCGGGAGCAGATACGTTAGCTACTTCATATACGCTTGCAAAGACTATCGAGAAGATCGGAAGATACGATCTGATCGTAATGGGTCAAGAGACCATAGATAGCTCTACGGCGCATATAGGGGCACAATTAGCGTCTTGGTTGAACATACCATACGTGTACTACGTTATAGAAGCTGAGTACTTGAGGAGTAGCCATAAGCTTAAGGTTAAGAGGCTTATGGAGGACGCATATGAAATTTACGAAGTTAATCTACCAGCTTTGATATCTGCGGCTATGCATTCACAACATCCTAGAAGAGTATCCTTAAAGAATAAGCTCAGGACTAAATTGGAAAATCCAATTGAATGGTGGAGTAACGGAGTATTGAAGCTAAACCCTAACTGCATTGGTCTCAAAGGTTCTCCAACTATAGTTAAGAAGATAGAATTCATGCCTAAAGTTGAGAGGAAAAGGGAGATATGCCCTGAGAAGGATCCCGTAAAGGCCGCCGAATGGTTAGTTAGAAAGCTGATGGATGAGGGGTTATTGAAGTTGTGAGGTGATAAAATGTCTGGGATATGTCCGGAATGGGAGAAGATTGATCCGTCCGAGTATAAAGGAATATGGGTTTACATGCAGGTTGAGAGAGACGGCATTCATGAAGCAAGCCTACAAATGTTAAGCATAGCGAGGATGCTGGCCGAGAAAAAGAAAACTCATGTAGCTGGGGTTCTCATCGGGTATAACGTCAAGAAGTACGCTAAGGAGCCTATATACCATGGTGCGGACGAAGTTTACGTAGTAGATGATAAGCGATTAGAACAGTACTACGCTAAGGTTTACGCACACGTCTTAGTTGAGCTAGCTAAGAGGTATAAGCCAGAGGCTATCTTAGTTGGTGCTACTATGAAGGGGAGGGAGTTCGCTCCTTACGTAGCTAACTCGCTTAGAACGGGTATAACGGCGGACTGTACGTCGTTTGATGTCGACCCAAATACAGGAGATATCGTTCAGATACGACCGCCCTTCGGAGCGTGGATGTTAGCCCACATAAAGACGCCTAATAGGAGACCAGTAATGAGTACTGCGAGACCCAACGTCTTTAACGTACCTCCTAGAGATGAAAAGAGAAAGGGAAAGGTAATAATTGAAAAGATCGATGAACTACCTGATCCGGGTATTAAGTTAATTAAAAGGATACCTATTGAAAGGAAGGAGGAGATACCTATTGAGAAAGCAGAAATCTTGGTATCTGGGGGAAAGGGGTTAGGGAGCAAGGAAGGCTTTAAGATATTAGAGGAATTAGCTAAGGAAATAGGAGGGACTATCTCAGGTTCGAGGAAGGCAGTAGACGCTGGATGGATACCACATGAGAAACAGGTAGGGCAAACGGGTAAGACCGTTAAACCCAGCATATACTTCGCTATAGGGATTAGCGGAGCGGCTCAACATATCTTCGGTATTAGGGAGGCTAAAAGGGTCGTATGTATCAACATAGATCCAGATGCCCCTATCTTTGAAAACGCAGATTATGGCATCATAGGAGATTACAAAAAGGTAGTTCCAGCGTTAGTTGAAGTAATAAGGAAGCTGAGGAAAAGAGCTACTTAGCTTCTACCCATATATCACCATTTGGCAATAAGTAGATAACTATAGGCTTTTTCAACGTTCCCTTAGCCGATTTAACTCCTACTTTAAACCTTATCTCGTTATATATTCTAATAAAGTCGGCCTTAAGCTTAAGGCCTATCTTATCAGCCTCATCTAATACGATTCTAGGGATATCTACCATTCTAGTTCCAGGTTTGAGCTCGATTATCTTACCTCCTCCTAGGGAACAAGCAAACTCTAGAGTAGCTTTTGCGGCTTCGATATTCCTCTTGGCTCTCTTCTCTAAAATCATTATATTTTCAGGCGTGGTTTTCAACTTCTTAGCTATCGCCTTATAGTTAAGCCCCTCCCTCCTTAACCTGAGTATCTCTAGCTGTCTTTCGGTTAATAGGCCATACTTTTTTCTCACAATCAATTTTATCCTTAGACGTACAATAAATAGGTTGCTACTTAGTCCGTTTATCGTTAACGTTAAATGGTACGCCGTCCTATTAAATGTCGTAATGGAAAGGCTTTCAACAGGGGTGGAAAGCCTAGATAGAATCCTAGAAGGAGGAATACCTAGGGGGTTCTTCGTAGCTGTAACAGGAGAACCGGGTACTGGAAAAACTATATTATGCATCTCGTTCATCGCGAAGGGGATTGAAGAAAGGGATAAATGCATATATGTTACAACCGAGGAAAGTAGGAAGTCGATTATAGTTCAAGCTAGTCAATTCGGTATAGATCTCCAAGATGCGATCGATAGGAAGGCTTTAGTTATAATAGATGCTTTAATGGGTCAGGAGGATCAATGGAGCTTAAAGAGCCTCGAACTTGAAGATTTAGTTGAAAAGATACTGGAAGCTAAACGCTATTTAGGATACGGTAGGGCAAGGCTGGTTGTAGATTCGATGAGCGCTTTCTGGTTAGATAAGCCAGCTATGGCGAGGAGGTATAGCTACTATTTGAAGAAGGTGTTATCTAAATGGGATTTTACCGTTTTAGCGACGTCTCAGTACGCGATAAGTACCTCACAGGCTTTCGGATGGGGATTGGAACACGTAGCGGACGGTATTATAAGGTTTAGGAGAGCCTTGAGAGGAGGGAAGCTAAGGAGATACTTAATAATCGAAAAGATGAGGCAGACCGAGCACAGCTTGAATTTACATCAAATAGACATCGTAAAGGGAAGAGGTTTAGTTATTCTAGGACCCGTAGAGGCTAGAAAAGAGGACGTTACTCTTCCTAAAGACGTGGTAAGCAAGATTAAAAAGGCTATTGAAAAAGCCGAGTCTGAAATACCTTAACTTTCCCACTCGGGTACTTCCCTTATATAGCCCTCTTTAAAGTAGAAATTAAATAAAGAGCTTTCATCTTTGAAGATCTTCGTAGAATAGTACCTGAAGAAAGGGCTTTCCGGTCCTTTAAAGACAACGTATACGTGTTTATTATTGGTAAAGCCATAGGTCATTTCGGAAAGAACTCCTGGAGACATAACGGGTAGATAGTAGTAGACGGTAATGAAATCGCTCTGATCTATTAGTTGATAATCGTTAGCAACCGTTTGATGTTGTATATCCTCTTCTACTTCAATTATCTCCTCCTTAGGGATAGCGACCTTGTAGCCATCTACCTCTACTTCTACTTCGTTCTTAAACTTCTCGACTAACTTCAACAGCTTAACGTCCTCTATTTCAGCAGGATCGAAAACTATTAAGCCTGCTTTTCTGAGCGTATCCCTAAACTTGTCCTTCCTTCCAACTTCTATTGAATCTTCTTTTGAATGGGTCATGGGGTAGCTTAAGTAGGACTTTTTTACATTAGGCTCAAACATTAGCCTATATAGAGTTTCGGGGGGTTCTCGGTAAGCGATAACATAAAAGGGCCTTTTCTGGAAATCGGCAACCGATTTAGTTATGAAGACCTCTTCGTCACGCCATACTATTATATCCTTAAGCTTTAGCCTACCCTTCCACGCTTCCTTAAACTCCAATCTAGCCTTTATCGAGGAGATGGAATCGATAATTACAATGTACATATCCGGCTTTAGCTGATCTAGATAGTGGAAATCGAAAGCTTGTAAGAGGTGCTTTCTCCATCTAAAGCAAGCATGAGTACTTACTATTATGTTCTCATACTCTTTCGATTCCCTTAAGATCTGTTCAAACACCGTGGTCCTTAAATAGCTTAAAGTAGAAGGAGCGAGATCTAAGATCTTATCTTCTGGAATTTTTATTCCTAGCTTTTCCGCCGTAGAAAACATCATTTTTCCGACATCGAATAACATTATATCCTTCCCCTTCTTTTTAGCAAATTCACACACTTCCTTAAGGTATTCCCCTCTACCGCTACCGCTTATACCCGTAGCGATGACCTTCAAGATAGGTATATTGCATGTTGAGGAGTATATAAAGATGTAAAAAAGGAAAGGGGGTTATCTACCCCTTAGGAATTTCGCTTTCTACGCCTTCTACAAACCAGTCCATACTCCACAGTGTATCGTGATCGGCTCTTTCTCCGTCTTTCAATCTAAGCACACCGTGATTGTCATATATGGGTCCGGTAAATGGTTCGAATAACAATTCTTTCATAGCCTCATACCTTTCCTTAATTACCGCCACTATATCTGAAGGAATCGCAGGGTTTAGCGGTGCTAGATACACCACTCCCTCCTCCGTTCCGGCCGTACTTTTATCTACGGGCCTTCTCCACCTATATGGATGATAATCCCCTATTCTAGCCCATATATCTACTGATCTCCAATACCCTCTATAGACTTGAGATATCAAATCTACGTATATTGGACCCCAGTTGACTATTTGACCAGTTAAGTGAGAATTAGGTCCGTAACTACTCATATCAGAGTAATGGCTAAAGCTCCAAACCCTTTTCCCTTTTTTAGTCGTATATTCTTCAGCAACCTGTAAAGTAGCGGGCGAATCCTCGGTAAAGGCTAAAACGTCCGCGTTTTGACTTTCAATTAAGCTCTCAGCTGCCTCTCTGGCTTTCGCCGGATCGAACCATTCGAAGATCCAAACTACGTAGGCCTTAGGGTTTGCGAATCCTCTAGCCTTTGCCGCCTCTCTAAAGCCTAGAACGAAAGCATTGATATGTCTAATAACTTCGGGAATTGGATGAGCTGCTACATACCCAGCTACTCCGGTCTTAGTAACCGCTCCAGCAGCTAACCCATTTAAGTAGTACAACTGGTAAAATTCAGCGAAGTAAGCGCTCATATTCTCTGGAGCGTTTCCGGCCGCTCCGCTTCTATAGCCTGAACAATGTGCAAAGAATTTATCTGGATGTTTCGCTGCAGCTTCAGCTGTTTGATCCATATATCCGAAGCTTGTAGTGAAAACGATGTCCGCACCTTGAGCTAGTAAGTTCTCTATAGCTCCCGCGGCTTCAGCTTCTTGAACGCTTTCTATGTATATCGTTTCTAGCCAAGGCAACTTTTCTTCGGCATAGAGCCTCCCTCTATCGTGCGCGTAGGACCAGCCATAATCCTTTGCAGGACCTACGTATACGAAACCAGCTTTAACCTTCTTCTCTACCGGCACTTTAACTTCGATTTTTTCGGGCTTTACCGAGGAAACGCCAGCGTAATAGCCTATAGCTCCTCCGGCTATAGCTCCTCCGATCGTAGCTCCGATTGCGGCTGTCGTGGAAACACCAAGAAACTTTCTCCTTGTCAGCCTTTTAGCCATGATAGAAGTTAAGCTAGGAATCGATATAAGCCTTTTTAACATAACCGTTAAAAATTACTCCTCCCTAGAATAGGGGATTCCTAGCGCCGCCGGTACCCCTATTCTCTTCCTTATCGAATGATGTGATAACATTATAAGGACTGCGATAGTTAAAGTGTAGGGAAGCATTAACATAAACTGCGGAGTAGCCGTTCCGTAACCGAAGGCTTGCATTCTAAACTGTAGCGCCTCAACTCCTCCAAATAGGTAAGCTCCAGCTATAGCTCTCAAAGGACTCCAAGCAGCGAAGATAACTAAGGCTATCGAAATCCATCCTCTCCCAGCGGTCATGCCCTCTACCCAGAACGGTTGATAGCCTATGAAGAAGTAAGCTCCGGCTAAGCCTGCGAGAGCTCCACCAAATAACGTAGCTCCACATCTTATGAGAGTTACGTTTACGCCTAGAGAATCGGCCATCGACGGGTTCTCTCCAACGGATCTTATATTTAGGCCTATCCTGGTCTTAAAAAGTACGTACCATCCTAAAATAGCAACGACGTAAGAAATGTAGACGAATACGTTTTGCTTAAAGAAAGCCGGTCCTACAACGGGTATATCTGAAAGCACGGGAATTGGTATTTCGTGTACCTTTTCTACGGTCATTCCCGTTAACGGCCTTCCTAAAAACCCGCTTAACCCTAGTCCAAGAATTGTCAAAGCTATCCCGCTTACGTATTGGTTGACCTTTAAGCTTATAGATATGAAGGCATGCAATAAACTCATTAATAAACCGGCTAACACAGCAAGCAGAACAGCTAAGAGGTAATCTCCTGTATAAAAGGTAACTATAAACGATGTCAAAGCCCCCATAATTATCATCCCCTCTAATCCTAAGTTTATAACGCCAGATCTTTCAGCGTAAATTTCGCCTACGGTAGCAAGCAGATAGATCGTTCCAGCTTGAACCGTACTAATCAGTAGGGATGTAATAAAGGCGATAGCGTCAAAGCTGTCTCTTATACACATCTGACGCTG
>CALBHZ010000110.1 GCA_937892815.1 uncultured archaeon
ACACTACTTCATCCAAACACTCCTAACATCCCTACTCTATCAGAACTTCTCATCCTCGCTTAACACGGTCTTAATTCCATTATTCAACATGACAGCCACGTGCAAAGCATCTAACGGCTTTAAAAACCCCACATAACTCTTAGCTTTAACGTACTTTTCAACCCAACATTCAATACCTTAATATCAAGACCTATCATTTTCCTTAATCCTAACAAGCTCCCTCACAGCCTCAGGCAAAATCACATAACCCTTCTTGCCAACTCCAACCATAAGAGGCAAGCCAATCCACCTACAGTTAAACCTAGTTACATAGGCTTGCTAACCACAACCTTCGCAAGCCAGCTATAGCATATGGAAAAGCTGAATATTTTACTTATTATGACAAGATAGCAAACGACGTGTTAAAACCAATGACGGCTATATTTTAACTGGCATTACTGTTAAGGCGCCATCTTTTGCAACTACTTTAAGCGTATATACGCCATGTGGAACACCTTTGATCGACAGTGTTACAGGCTTAGTCTCGCCTGGAGCTATGGCAGCCCCTCCGTAAGATCTAATCTCCTCCATATCGCAGGTGACTACCTTTATGTAACCTTTAAATGGCATGCCGTATTCAACTACATAATCCAGCAAGTCTATCTCGACGCTGTTAGAAGATGCTAACACCTCTTTAATTAATTGGTCGTTTTCGTCATACAGCTGAACTGTCCAACCAGGCTTTAAGCCATTAACTACAATAGATGTGCCGCGGTAAACTTGCAAATACCTCACATGAACCTTCCTGCTGCTCGCTGTAACCCTGTTATCTATGGTTAAGTACACGTAAAGCGGGCTGCTGCTAAAGACTTGGGTTAAGCCAGGAGAACTCCAGGAACCAACGGCGTATGGAGATCCAGACCTAGTGTTTCTCCAAAAGTAATAGTAGACTCTATTAGTCTCATTGAAGACCAATAAGAAGATTCCTCTAGGCTGAGAATTTGGAGAGCTATACCACGTGTAAAGGGTTTTGTAAGTTACGATTCTATTTGAATCTCTAGTCACGAGCTGAGCCTCCGTCCTATCCGTTGGAGAGCCTCTCGGATAAAGCTTGGCGGCAAACCATGGAGTAGCATAGTAGGGATTACGCTTCTTGCTAGAGCTTAGATATAGGCATGCTGCAAATGGGCTTGCAGCGGCATCTCCATCAGGGACGTTATAGTAGGTTTTCTGTAAATCTACTTCAACAACTATTGGCAGGTCACCTAAATCTATGATTTTGCCTTGAGATATAAAACCTCGAACAGCCCATCCACCTGCGCTTCTAGAGAGCAACTTTAAGCCATCTGGGTCATAGTATACGTGGCCCCAATCATTATTATGGTCTACATAGCTGTCATTCCATGTGGATGGATCCCTAGACGTAAAGACATCATATAGCACCTTGCCATCTCGAGCTTTTCTAAGCGTTAAAGAACTTGCATCGACACGCCATACGTCACCACCCCATAACTCTCCTTCGACACCAGTTCCTTGTATTGAAGCTATTTCAAGCTCGTAGAATACGTCCTTAGGGCCTTCTAAGTACACCTTATCGATAACAGCTAACGACCCTCCAACGTTTTTTATGTACAGTGTTAAGATCGAGCTGCCCGTGACGTGCTCTGTGATAACGAGCTTAGCATACTCTCTTGACCCCTTAGGCAAGATTGTCGACAGCTCCATAGACCATCCATAGAGGATGAGCGTAGACGCTAAGGCGGCAATTATCAACATCACGATAGCTAATATTGTGGAGACGGCGACGCTGGCCCGCGCCATCACCATCTCCTCTAAGCTTAGGCTACTGTTAAAGCTGACATCAAGTAAGTTATTTCAACTTTAAGACCAATTTTACAAAGCTTTTACTCTAAAGCCTTTACATATAAGGCGACTGACCCAAGAAACTTGTATGCTTTTTTTAAGAATGTCAAGCTCTCGCTTTAACAATATCGTTAAAGATAAGGATGGGGCAAAATTCTCAAAAATTTTGCACATAGTTAAGGTGGGAGAGGTTAGGTAGCTATAGCTGGCTGAAAGATGTCTAGGAGAGTATAGGATGGTTGAGAGAAGTAAAGATTGGATAGATCAAGCGGAAGGGGATCTCGAGCACGCTAAGAACGATTTAAAATGCGGCTTTTACGATTGGGCTTGTTTTTCAGCACAGCAATCGGCTGGGAAAGCGGTTAAGGCCGTTTTTCAGAAATTGGGGGCTGAAGCGTGGGGTCATTCGGTTTACGACTTGCTCGTAAACCTAAAGGGAAGGGTTGAGGTTAGCGATGAACTCCTAGAGTACGCTCTCGAACTCGATAAAGCCTATATCCCAACTAGATATCCAAATGCCCATCCATCCTCCTCTCCTAGGAGGAGGTATACTAAAAGGGAAGCTGAGAGGATGATTAAGTATGCGGAAAAGATCTTCGAGTTCTGTAAGGATATTTTATCCGAAATTTAGTTTAGAAGAGGTCGTTAAGAGGATAAAGGAGGTGGTTTCGCAATTTAGAGAGGAGCTCGGATTGGAGAAGGTCGTACTGTTCGGCTCCTATGCAAGGAGGAGCTATACCGTTGCTAGCGATATAGATATCTTTATTGTTTACGATGAGCGGAAATGTCACGAAGATAGGGTATACAAGACCTTAATGAAGAACTTAAAGCTCCCCAGAGTCGAGCTACACATTCTATCTAAAAAGGATTACGAGTTAATGAGAAAATCGAAGTGGATTGAAGTAATTGAAAGTGAGGGAAGGAAGATAATCGATACCTCTAGCGATGATTAGATAGCTAGCACAGCCTTACGCAGCTTTTTTAATCCCTTAAAAAGCGTAAAGTGAAGAAAACGCCAAAAAGGGTAACAGCTCCTATAAGCGTAATTACGAGCTTAAGGCCTAAAAACTCGATCAGCTTTCCAAATAGGTTCAGTATTATCAGGGAAAGCAGGAAAGTAGTTCCATTGAAGTAACCGATAGCAGAGCTCCTCTCCTTCTCGCTCGCTACGTACGTGATGATCGCTAGCATAATTTGGATAGGAGACGTAACCGTTACCCCTAAAATCACGGAGAAGAAAACGGCCTCCCATACGTTCTCCACATGAGGTAGGTATATGGCTAAGAAGGTGCATATCAGGAGTAGAGCGGAGATAACCTTCCTCTTCTCGTACCTATCGGATAGAACGCCGATTATAGGGTTCGCAACTATAGTGGTGAGGGTAACTATAGCGAGCAGAACACCTATTACGTCGGACCCCAAACCTATTACGTTCGAAAAGTATAGGGGGAAGAGGGAGACGCTCGATAAGAAGAAAAAGAAGGCTATTCCGTATATTAAGATGTGCGGCAGTATCTTCTTTAACCTCTTATACCTTACGGATGAAACCTCTATCTTTACGTCCTTAAGCTTTAGCAAGGACGGAATCGCTATTAAGCTAGAGATGATCGCTAAGAGTAGGAAAGGCTCCCTCCATCCAAATATAGAGCTTATAAACCCTCCAATTAACGATCCGTAGAGCCTGCCTACGGATGAGCCTATGCTATGATACCCCATCATCTTCCCCCTCTCTTCTCTATGGAATACGTACGACAGCAGATCTAATCCGTGCGTAAGGTATATCCCGGTAGCGAAGCCTAGAATGAAGCGGCTAATGAAGAGCTCTAAAAAGGAGCTCGAGTAGAAAGATGAAATGAGTCCTAAAAGGTAGATAAGGGGAACTACCATTACTCCTCTTCCAACTACCCTCATTCCTCCAAAGAAGAAAATCGAGAAGAGGCCCGCTACGTAACCTATATCTGTCTCTTATACACATCTGACGCTGCCGACGAATTAGACGGTGTAGATCTCGGTGGTCGCCGTATCA
>CALBHZ010000111.1 GCA_937892815.1 uncultured archaeon
GCTATTAAAGCGTGCCTTAAAGCCGCCGAAATAAACGGCGTCACATCTAAGGTGGAGGCTTATAACAAGGAGGCTAACTTATTCATGTTGGAATTCAGCTCACCTGAGAAAAGGTTTAACGGCGTAGATATAGATCCCTTTGGCTCTCCAATTCCGTTCATAGACTCGGCTTTTAAAGCCATTAGGAACGGAGGGATATTGACTATTACGGCTACAGATACGACTATCTTAAATGGGCTATATCCTAGGGTAGCGAGAAGGAGATATATAGGAGTTCCTGCGAGAGACGATAATTCAAAGGAATCCGGTCTTAGATTATTAATATCGTCTATTGTCTGGAGAGCGGCGGCTTTAGATTTAGCGGCCTATCCTCTTTTCGGGTATTCCACTCATCATTACGTGTGTTGCTTTCTCAAAATTGAACGATCTGCCTTAAAGGCGGATGCTCTCATGAATCAAATAGGATACGTATATTACTGCACTAAATGTGGATTTAAGGGGTTAAAGAACGATATCTGTCCTATTTGTTGTTCTAAGTTAAGCGTGGCAGGACCTCTTTGGTTATCTTCAATACATAACGAAGATTTTCTTAAACAAATGTTAGAGGAGGCGAGGAAAAGGATGTTTAGAAAGTATGAAACTTTAATTTTGAGAGCTTTAAATGAAATAGATCTCCCTCCCTTCTACTACTCTATAAGCTGGATCTGTGATAATTTACAGCTTAGAATGCCTTCCATGAATAATCTAGTCAACGAGATAAAGGGAAGAGGATATAGGGCATGTAGGTCTAGCATAGACAACGTTGGAATTAAAACAGACGCTCCCTACAACGTACTGCTCGAAATATTAAAGGAGCTATCCCTTAAATCCGAAGCAAATAACGTATAGCTCGCTACTTTCGGGCCTACTTGCTGGAGGCTTAGTTAATTTAACCTGCTTAAACGCCTTCCTTAACTTCTTAATAAAATATCCGGTATCTTCACCTTGGAATATCTTAATAACCATCTTCCCTCCCTTTCTAAGTACTCCCTTCGCGATCTCCAACGCTCTTTCACATAGCTCTATTTGCCTTGCGCTATCTAATTCCCAGATCCCAGATACTTCTGGGGATAAATCCGAAAGTACAACATCGAATTCTGAGGTCGTTACCCTCCTTATCGCCTTAAAGACATCGTCAAAAATATCCATTTCTATAGTTCTAACGTTCTTAGGCATACCTTTTACAGGCTTTTTATCTACGCCAATGACCATTCCCTCTTTGCCTACATAAGACGAGGATACCTGTAACCATCCACCTGGAGCACATCCCAGATCCAACACCTTATCTCCCTTCTTAATTATACCATACTTCTTTTGGAGCTGTATTAGCTTGAAAGCTGCTCGGCTCTTAAAGCCCCTCTGTTTAGCGAGCCTCCTGTAAAGATCACGTTTCGCTTGATCTGGCTTCATCCTTCTTTCCCTCTCTCTCGTATTCCTCCAATAACCAATTCTCTAGGTAAATACACGTAAGGGGGGATATGGGAGATTCTACATCGCATTTTCCCTCATTTGGACATGTTATACAAGGAGAATTCTCAATGCTACTCGTATCTATAGGTATAACTAGGGGGATTAGTTTGTAGGTCCATCTTCCTCCTTCTAACACCCTCTCCCTTTTTATGAGCTTCCTCTTTTCTAATCTAGTCGCTATCCTAGATCCGTCCCTACTCGTTAAATTAAGCCTTTTCCACAATTCACTTTGTAAAATACCCTTATCTCCATGTTCTAATACTAATTTGTAAACCTTGCTTATTAAATCCTCCTTCTCTTCTCTACCGCCCAAAAAATTATCACCAATTTCATTCAGAAAGGAAAACCTACCCTAAAAACTTTACCTCTATCTTAACTTAATCGATATATTGTAGCTTTCTAGTATCTCTCTACATCTCTTCCTAATAGTAACCTCAGTAACGCCAGCTACGGAAGCTATCTCCCTTTGTAAAATAGGTTCATCGTAAAACGAGGCGGCTATGTATATAAAGGCGGCTGCAAGACCTGAAGGCTGTCTTCCGCTTATTAAATCGGGATCCTTCATGCTTTTAGCCATGGTCACGGCTAACCTCGTTACCTTAGTTGAAATTTTCAGCTTGTTAGAGATCTTAGTTATATGCTTCTCTAGTGGTGTAAGAGGGATTTTAACTCCTCCAATCTCCCTTACTAAGTACCTATAGTAGGTTCCTAGAGTTTTAGCCCTAATTCCAGCAGCCTTAGCTATCTCCTTCATACTCCTATTTATATCGCACTTCCTACAAGCCATGTAAACGGCTGCCGCTGCTAAGCCGGATGTAGATCTTTTGGTAGTTAACCCCTTTTTCACCGCCCTCCATATGATGTATGAAGCCGTTTCCGCTACTGTTTGTGGAAGATGTAATATCGTTGAAAATTCATTAACTTTGGAAAGAAGGCTGGCTATCGATTTTTCCTTTCCAGAGGTTCTCAACCTATTTTGCCACATCCTCATTCTCACGATGTTTTCCCTTTCTTGAAGAGGAACGCCTTGAAAATCTATGTTTTTATCTCCAATATCCGTTGAAAGGCCTAGATCGTGTTTTAGAAGAGTTATAGGAGGACCTACCCTACTCCTCTTCAGCTTATCTTCCGGATCGATGGCCTTCCACTCCGGAGTATGTACTACTCTCTTGCGTGAAAGAACATAACCACATTTAGGGCAAATTACCTCTCCAATTTTAGGTTCTAGTATTAACATATTACCACATTTAGGGCAAATTTCTTCCCCTTCGCTCATCTCCTATACACCTTCCTCCCCACTAAACCTCTCAACCTATCGGTTAAGGGTTGGAGGGAAGCGTAAGGAGCCCTTATGGGACCAAATACTTCTATAACCTTACCCGCCTTCCTTCCTCTATCATCGTATAATATATCTCCTTCTCTAACCTCTTTTTCTAACTTAACTATAATCCTCTTGCTCCTCGATATCCTTAAAACGTAACCTACCTTTTCCACAGTTTTTTTACTTAAAAGCTAAGTTAAAAACTTATCTCGCTCTTCCTCTCACTTCCATTAACGATTTTGCTACTTTTATCAATAATTCCTGCTTTTTCATTACCTTTGGAACGCTAACGTACCCGCTTTTCCTCCTAGGTCTCTTAGGATGTTTCGCCTCAAAGGCAATGCCATCTAGACCAATGGCTTTAACGGCTTTTAATAGCTCATCCAAAGTCGGGGATTTAACGGCCATGTTAATAGGTACCCTCCTACCTTCTGATCTAGAGTAAGAAGAATCGAAATAATCTAACCATAGAATCTGTCTATCTTCCTCTTTCATGATGTCTTCTTGATTAAGACGGCGTTTATTATACCGTGTTGCGAAGGTCTCGAGGTAACTCTAGCATCTCCTAGTTCCGTCCTAATTATAGCTCCTTTAGTTATTACCCCTCTTCTTTCATAATCTCTACTAGCCGGATTAGCGATCACCTTTAAGATTTTAACCTTTTTAGTTTCCTTAGTTTCAGGATCAGTAACATTTGCGTAATCTCCCCTCTTCAATCCCAGTTTTATCCCGCCTCCTCTCACCCTTCTCTTCACTAGCAAGACCGAGCCTAGCTCGGTTTCAATTGGATAACCATCTTTCTCATGCTTCCTCCTCCCTCGATGAGGCCTTCTCCTCCCTCCAGTAACCTTTCTCTTCTCTAAGTTCTCTACAGGCTTCTTCATGTTTTACACCTGCTTCTGAGGATTCTCCTTACTCTCTTTTAAGGCTTCCTTAGGGAAAAGCGATGCTAGCTTTAACTTCAGTTTATTTATGTCGTGCGGCAATCCGAAATAAGAGGAGAAAAAAGGAGTGGTACCATATAGCTTCTGCCTTCCCTCTTCTGATACCTTCTCTATAAATCCTAAGGCCTCTAAAAGCTTGATATGGCTGTATACCCTAGTTCCTCTCTTAGCGGCAAGAGCTAAAGCTGATATCGGTTGATAGAAAGCTATCATCGTTAAGGTCTTCATTACGCTTTTGGGAAGTAAGGGTTTAGACGAAAACTTTTTTGCTACCTTTACATACTCTGGCTTAATTTGTACTGCGAACTTCTTGTTCTCTAATTCAATAACTTCTATGGCCTTTAAGCACGAATTTATTCTCTCCATAACTCTTTTAGCTATCTGATAAGCTTTTCTTAAGGAGGTAGTA
>CALBHZ010000112.1 GCA_937892815.1 uncultured archaeon
TTTTCCCCAAGAATCCGCTTAACATCGTGGATTTAGTTAAAAATGGAACTTTAAGCGTTAAAGCCGCGGGCTATTTGTGGACCGTTGTAGATGGATTTGATACGAAGCCGGCAAACATAATAATAACTGGAGGTGGAGGCTCGGGCAAAACTACCCTCCTCAACGCTTTAACCTTCTTTATTCCTCCAGATAAGAGGATCATTACGATAGAAGATACCGCTGAACTCAACCTCCCTCATAAACATTGGGTTAGGATGGAAGTTCCCATTGGCTACGATATAGATATGGATACGTTATTGAAGAACGCGTTGAGAATGAGGCCGGATAGGCTAATTATAGGAGAAGTGAGAGGTGAAGAGGCTAGAACGCTCTTTACGGCTATGAACGTTGGACACGAAGGGTGTATGGGAACGATCCACGCTAACTCATCTATAGAGTCTATTTCTAGGATAACATCTCCTCCCATGTCCGTTCCTATGAAGATGGTAGAGGCTTTAGATCTCATACTGCTCATGATCAAGATAAATACGCCTCATGGTACTAGAAGGGTGTTAGCGGAAGTTACGGAGATCTCTGGAGTCGAGGAGAAAAAGGTAAGGGTTAATCCCCTACTTAAGCTCGATCCTAAAGCTCTGGCCTTAAAGCCTACGGGGGTTCCAAGCTCGCTTAGAGATAGGATAAGTAGGGCCGCAGGGATCTCTCCAACGAAGTTCATGGAGGAGGTTGAGAGGAGAGCGAAGATAATAGATAGGTTATGTAAGGAAGAGCTGTCGTCTAAAGAGGTCTTCATAAGGCTACATGAAGAGAAGGAGGCTTTTTACCCGTCGTAACGCTAACTAAGATGGAGTAAGTGGGATTTTACTATATTGTAAAGGTCTTCCACTCCTATCTCCTTGAGCTTGTAGTACTTCGCTTCCGTTGCTCGTACTAAATCCTCGATGTAGCTAGGAGAAAAGCTATCATGAGACGTATCTATTATGAGCGTCGATGCTCCCGTTCTCTTTATTTCATTACCGATCTCGTAGATTTCGTCTCTTATATTCCCTCTTAACGGAACGTTCGCTTTACCATCGGTGATTAGAACGATTAAGGCCTTAATGCTACTTCTCTTCCGTTTCTCCTGTCTAACTACCTCTAAAGCCTTGAACAACCCAGCTGGAAGAGGGGTTTTACCGCCGGTAGGTAGCTTCTCGAGGACTCTTGCAGCTAGATCTACGTTATTAGTAGGGGGAAGTAGTAGTTCGGCCGAGCTACCTCTGAAAGCTACGAAGGCGACTCTATCTCTGTGAATGTAAGCGTCCTGTAGTAAAGCAAAGGCTACGCCCTTAGCTACCTCCATTCTCCTAAGGGCAGCCATGGATCCACTTGCATCTACTACAAGAACAATTAACGAAGATGTCTTCCTGTACCTCACCTTTTCCCTAAGATCTTCATTAGCTATTTCAATCGCTTTATCCTTAACTGATTTATTCTTAGAGTGAATAGCTGCGGCTCTTATAGTTGCGTCGAGAGCTATATCCCTTGGCTTATCCCTTGGTAAGGTGCTCGTAACGTAGGCCCCTACTTTATCTAAGGATCTCGCCCTCAATCTCTTGCCGCTTCTTATTCCATTTACCCTGTGCTGGCCCTCTACTCCGATGTCTACCGATCTAGGGTCGCCTATATCGAAAACCTTCTCCCTCGAAGGATTTCCCTCCTCGTTTTCCTTCCCCTCTTCCATCTTTTCGAATATCTCCTCTATTTCCTCCCTCTTCAATTCAGGCTTCTCAAACGGCTTCTTCCTCATTCTATGAGGTAATGTAAGCTCTAACGCTTCCATAACATCCTCCTTCGTCACGCTCGTTTCTCCCTTGAAAGCGGCTATCGTTTTAGCCGTTTTAGTAGTGACGATTATGGCTCTATTGCTAACGGAGAATTGAGCGCATATTTCAGCTATCTCACGTAGAAGCGAATCGGCTATCCTTACCTTCGGAAGGAGTCGACGTGCCCTCTCTATCCTCATCCTCAACGCTTCTTGCTCCCCTTCGAACTTCTTAATGAAACCGAGCGGATCCTCTTCGAACTCTTCAACTCTTTTAACTATCTCTACTTGGAGATCGGAGTCCGTTATCGGTTGAACTTCTACTTGTAATCCAAATCTATCTAAAAGTTGAGGTCTCAACTCACCCTCTTCAGGGTTCATAGTACCTATTAGTATGAAGCGTGCAGGATGTGATACCGATATCCCCTCTCTTTCCACGATATTTACGCCGCTCGCCGCTACATCGAGCAACGTATCCGCTACGTAATCGTCTAGTAGGTTGACCTCGTCGATATACAAGATACCTCTATTCGCTTCGGCTAGTAAGCCAGGTTCGAGGGCCTTTATGCCTTCCTTTATCGCCCTTTCGATATCTAAGGTTCCAGCAACTCTATCGATCGTAGCGTTTAACGGCAAGTTTACGATTCTCACTTTTCTCTTGATGAAAGGCAAGCTTTCCCCTTTTACGTATCGTTCGTAACACATATCGCACATCTCAAGCGGACTATCTGGATTGCAGTTGAACGGGCAACCCTTAACGACCTTTATTTCAGGCAATAGATCGGCTAAAGCCCTAACCGCCGTAGATTTACCCGTGCCCTTCTGACCGCGAATCAAGAGGCCTCCGATTCTAGGGTTAATAGCGTTAAGCAACAGTGCTTTTTTCATCTTTTCCTGGCCGACTATAGCCGAAAAGGGAAATACGAAACGGATGTGATGGGGCAACTTAAATCACCTCACTTCAACATAGCTTTCCTCAAGGATATCTTCCAATCTAAGGTATTCATCCCTTAACCTCCTTAAAACCTCCTCATCTGCTTTCCAATATCCTCTCTTTTCAGCCTCGAGCAATCTACTTATAACCTTTCTAAAAGCCCATGGGTTCTCCTTCTTAAACTTCTCAGCTCTTTCTTTATCAAAGACTATTTTGTTAGCTACATCGCTCCACATCCAATCCCGTATCTCTCCTAACGTAGCGGCTAAGCCCAACATGTACTCCACCCTATCGGCTATCTTAGCTGCGCCGCTATAGCCGTGTTCAAGCATAGAATCTAACCATTTAGGATTAAGCGTTCTAGTTAAGACTCCTCTTTTAACGGCCTCCTCTGCCTTCTCCACCTTGACCTTCTCCTTGGTCGTATCCGCGATTAACGTTAACGGCTTAGCTCCTTTCGCTCTCTCAACGGTCTTCGTTAACCCTCCTAAGAACTCGTAGTAATGATCTAAATCGGTAATTTCATACTCAACCGTATCTCTAATTTGCGCTACTACATCAACGTTCGAGAGCATGAAGTTAAATAGTTCTTTCGCCTCGACGTTCCTACTCCTCTCTCCATACGCGAACTTCATGCTCTCAAGATATGCTTGTACTAATTCCGATTCATTACTCCACTCAGAGCTTTCGATTAACGAAGTTAAGCTTGTAGCGTACTTTCCTTCAGGAGGTCCGAAGATCCTAAATTGGGAGGAATCTCCGTACTTTTTCGAAGCTTCCATCGCGTTCGCCTTTACGTAGTTCAATTCTATCGGCTCATCTAAATTAGCCACCGTCCTGAAGGCCTTATCGAGTAGCTCTACGACGTTATAAAAGGTATCTCTGAAAATACCGCAGATCGTTACAACTACATCGATCCTAGGCCTTTTCAACTGAGAAAGGGGGATGACCTCGATATCTCTTATGTAGACGCTTTTCCAAATGGGCTTTACTCCCAAGAGCCTGAAGATGACGGCTATAGTTTCTCCTCCAGTTTTCATGGTCTCAAAGGCCCATAGGACGACGCTTACCGCTTTAGGGTATCTACCGTACTTCTCATGGAACTCTTTAAGGAACTTCTCAGCTATCTCCTCTCCTCGCTCAGTAGCGATTTCAGTAGGTATATTAGTTGGATCTAGCTGATAGGTATTCCTTCCTGTTGGGAAAATCTCAGGAGTTCTAACTAGATCTCCTCCAGGTCCCGGTTGGATAAACCTTCCTTCTAAGGCGTTTAAAACAGAGCCTATCTCATCAGATTCTAAAATCCTCTTATACACTCCTCGTAAGAAGTTTACCGCTCTCTCTAACCTTCGATCTTCGACCTTTAAATTTAAGGCTTTTACCGATCTCCCCTCCACTACGCATTCCCTTACTATCCTCCTCACTTCTCCTTCAATTTCATGTAAAACTTCCGAGTATAGCTTTCCATTTGGAGCTCTTCCATGCGGTTTAGCAAGGATCTCATCGTAATTGAATCCGTATGCCTCGCTTAGAACTCTATGAAGGCTTTTTACCTCTCCTCTATCGTATCTAGATAGGGTGGTTAGGTAATCTAAGATATCGCTTGGAGATAACTTACTTCCGAGAACGTGGAGACCTTTAGGGATTAAAGAACGCTTGTATTCCTCGATCCTATCGTAGATCTCCTCCACATTACCTCCTAGATCGAACCTTTTAGCCTTTTCCAAGATCTTCTCCTCCACCTTTTTCGCCCTTTCCTTATCGTACTGCGCGGTATCGAAGTATTCTACTATGAGGCGTTCTATTTCACATAGATCTCCGTGTAGCTCGCTTGTAGATATAGGAGGGCTAGAATGATTAACGATCACCGCGTAACTTCTCCTCTTCGCAATAGACGATTCCGATGGATTAACTACGTGGTAAACGTAGATGTTAGGCAAATCGTCTATGAGGATATCGGGAAAACACTCGCTAGACAAGCCTACCTCTTTACCGGGTAAGAACTCTAGCGTTCCGTGAGTACCGAGGTGAATGATAGCGTCGGCTTTGAACTTATTCTTAATCCATTTGTAGAAGGCTATGTATTGATGATGTGGAGGTAAACCCTTATCGTGATATATCTTTGTAGGGTCTTCGTGAACTCCCCTAGAAGGCTGAAGGCCTATGAAAACGTTTCCAAGCATAACTCCTGGAATCAGTATCGAATTGCCGAATACCATGATTTTTCCGGGGGGCTCTCCCCATTCCTCAATAACCCTCTTAACTACGTTGCTTGGTAGTTCCTTTAACCAGTTAACGTATTCATCCAGCGTAACTTTCAACATCTTGTCCGCTTTTTCAACGGTTAAAATCCACTCCCCCGAGTTAACGATTCCGTTCGTTACGAATAGCTCCTTTATGTCTTCTTGAACGGACGTTATCTTATACCCTCTCTCCTTCATTGCCCTTAAGAGGTTAGTTAAGCTTCTAAAGGTATCGAGGTATGAGGCCTTTCCTAGGTTTTCCTCTCCCGGAGGGTAGTTGTATATGATTATCGCTACCTTCTTTTCATCGTTCCCCTTCCTCCTAAGCTCTACCCACTTAACGAGCCTTTTCGCTAACTTCTCCACTCGATCTTCAATTGCAACGTACTCTTCCACTTTAAACCCATTCAACGATCGTCGCTTAGGAGCATGCGTTACGATAGGCTCGTTTCTACCATCGAGTTCAGGCAAGATAACGCTCGTAACCGTTTCGATAGGAGGCATGCCTTCTTTAGAGCTCCTCCACTCATCGATAGTTCTCGAAGATAGGTGAATTCCATGTAATATCGGTACGTTAAGCTTAGACAGCACTTCAAGAGTTATCTTATGATCTCCTCCAATAGGCCCTCCCGCTAATCTAAACCATATTAAATCTGCTAAGGCCTCTATTACGGGTTCTCCATCTCTAAAAAAGAACCTCTCAACTGCAAGGTAGTACCTTAAGTCGGAGCAGAAAACGGGTATCGCTCCATAACCTAGCTTTTCAAGCTTTTCTACGAGGAGCTTCGCAGCGGGATAGGACTGATCGTAGTGGTATCCTCCATAAAAGAGAACGCCAATTAGAGGCTTATCCTTAAACTCATATTGGTGTAGGAATTCATTTAAGTTCTCAAAGATTTTCCCGGTCTTGAAGTCCATTATCCCCATTCTAGGTAGAACCTTCGGTTCTGGGATTTCGACGTCTACTCTTACACCTCCGTACTCCTTTAAAAGCAAGAGGAACATTCCGTAGTAGTTCTCTACACAAGGCGTTTCATAGTATTTGAGGAGTAAAGCGTAATTTTTAGCGTGTTTTAAAAGGCCAAAGGGGAGCTTAGAGCCTATCTTCTCGAACCTCTCCCTCATTCTCAGTATCTTTCCATAATCCAGCCCCTCTCCTTTAATGAACTTCTTGAACACTGGATTTTCCCTTAAACTAGAGAATTTCTGTAGAGAAAAGCTTCCCAACCTTGTTAAACTTATAATTTCCGGAGATCCGCCAACGAATACCACTACCGTATTTTCAAGGTCCTTAAGGG
>CALBHZ010000113.1 GCA_937892815.1 uncultured archaeon
CGTCGAGAAGGTTAGGTAGATCTCTAGGGATAAACAACATCCCTCCTAAACATTGCTCCTATTCCTGTATTTACTGCCAAATAGGGAGAACTCCTAAATGCGAAGTGGAGAGAAGGAAGTTTTACGAAGTTAGTGAAATCGTTAAGGAGGTTGAAAACGTAGTTAAAAGCGGATCTAAGATCGATTACATAACGTTTGTTCCAGATGGAGAACCAACTTTAGATATTAACTTAGGACTCGAAATATCTGAAGTTAAGAAATTTGGAATAAAGGTCGCCGTTTTAACTAATGGATCCCTCCTATACTTAGAGGAAGTAAGGGAGGACTTAAAGAAAGCCGATCTAGTATCCGTTAAAATAGATTCTTGGGATGAGAGGAGTTTTAAGCTGGTAAATAGGCCTCACAAATCCCTATCTTTTAAAAAGGTTCTCAATGGAATCTATGAATTTTCAAGCGAATATAGAGGGGATTTAATTACGGAAACCATGTTAATTAAAGGGATAAATGATAGTAGCTTCGATGAGGTTTCAAACATAATTCAAGAACTATCCCCTAAAAAGGCCTACATAGCCATACCTATTAGACCTCCAGCTGAGAGCTGGGTTAAACCGGCTAGCGAAGAGAAGGTCTTAAAAGCTTACGAAGTTTTCAAAGATAAATTAGGGGAAGGTAGAGTAGAGCTCTTAATTGGATATGAAGGAGCTGATTTTGGATTAGGAAAGAGATCAATAGAAGATGAGCTATTATCCATAATCTCTGTACATCCTATGAGAATGGATTACGTTGAAGAGCTTGTAAGGAAGAGAGGAAGAGAACCTACATTAGTAGTAAATAACCTCTTATCGAAAGGAAAAATCGAGATTATCGATTACATGGGTAAGAGATTTCTAATTAAGAAGTTCGGATATCGTGGTAGTAGCGCTTAAGCTCGCTCATCATGTTCGGTATATCTATATCCATTGGGCATACCTCTTTACATTTACCACAATTTAAACAGAATAAAGCTAAGGGCGCAGCTTTCTCAACTCCCTCCGTAATAGCGGTCCATATCACTCCCATAGGTCCTCCATATACTTCTCCTCCCCACATATTTCCAGCAAGCTGCCAAATAGGGCACTCCAATTGACATCTCCCACATCTAATACAATGTAGCTGATCGGCGAAGATCCCTTCCTTCAGTACCTTGATCCTTCCTCCGTCATACAGGATAATGTGTAACTCTTTCGGCCCATGTACGCCATATAACCTTATAAATTCGATATCTGCAGTGCTGCTAGGTCCGGTTATAGCTGAAAGGTAAGTTGGAGGGTAAGTTCCGATATTGGCCGCTTGAACCATCGCTTGACATATAGCATCGATATAGGAAGGCATTATCTTCTCTACACCAGCTATGGATACGTGGATGTTCGGCAAATTCGTAACGTGTCTGATATTTCCCTCATTCTCAACTAGTATTACGGCTCCAGAGTTGGCATCTACGCTATTCGCTCCAGAGATACCGACGTGAGCTTTCACGAACCTCTCTCTTAAGAACCTCCTTACGAACTCGATCATCTCTCTTACTTCTTCAACGCCTCCGTTAAACCCCAAGCCTCTTAATAGCTGAGCCGACCTCTCCTTAGTTATATGGATTGAAGGCACGATAGTATGCATCGGTTTACTTTTATCGAGCTGAACTAAGAGCTCTCCTAAATCCGTCTCCCATACTTCATTTCCCCTCTCAATTAGATGTTCACGAACCTTCAGCTCTTCGGTAACCATGGACTTTGCCTTAACCACCATCTTTTCACTCCCTACGACCTCATCAAGTATCTTATATACCTCTTCTCTCGTTTTAGCAAAATGAGCAACGCCCTTAAACCTCCTAATATTATCCATAGTTTTATCGATGTAGTACTCGATATTTCCCAAAACTTCGTCTTTCGCTTTTTTAACCCTTTTAGCTAAATCCTCAATATACGGATTTCTTTTCAAAGTTCCTTTAATTAAGGGAATGGAGTTCAATATTGACCTATCCAGCCCTGCCTGTAAATCCTTATCTTCTAGAGCCTTAAGTAAAACCTCAGCTACCTCTCTGGCCGATCTCATATCAAACACCTCGCTATTATTTCGGATAGATCGTAGATTTCGAGCTCTTCTCCAGCCGCTCTCTTTAAGTTAGCGTAACATATAGGACAGGCTACCAGTATCCTCTTACCGTACCTCCTAAGCTCCTCTACCCTCCTTTCTGCTACCTTTTTAGCAAGTCTTGGAGATAGTACTTCTATTGGACCTCCACAACAGTAAGTAAGCTCTCTAGAGTTCTCCGGCTCAACATATTTTACATTTAGAGCTTCGATAATCGATCTCAATTCGTCAATTAGATTTTCGTACCTAGCGTAGATGCACGGATCGTGTATTACGTAGGATATGTCTTCACATCTCCCTTTAAAATCGCTTTTTGCTAATATCTCGATGTAGTTTACGACGTCAAAATCCGTAGCTCCTAAAAACTTAGGGTATAGATGTTTAAACGCGTACGTGGAATGCGGATCGATAGTTATTACCTTTTTAACACCCCTTTCCTTGAAAAGATCAACGACGAGCTTCGCGTGTTTTTTAAATTCATCTTCCATTCCTAAATCATGTAGTAAAACTCCGGAATAAGGCTCTTCCTCATATAAATAACCGAAATCTACGTTGATCTTCCTCAGAGCTAGAGCTATAGCCTTGAGGATATCCATTTGTCTTTTTACGGCATCTCTAGATGGCTTTGCTATTACTTTAGCGAAATCGATGACTTTTCTCAAGGCCTTGCCTATCTTTACCGCTAACCCTACCCCCTTCCTTCCCTCTAAACCCTCTAGGTAGTTAACGGTAGATTGAATGTACGGTACGAGTTGATAAAGACCTCCCGTGTACATAACAACTTCCTTATCCCTAGGAATTTCCAGATCATATGCCCACGAAGTTAATACACTAGCTTCTACGGGAAGAGGGAGCCTGTACCTCCTTATGTTATCGATAAACATATCTAAAAGCTCATCAACTGGCAGAGCCGTACCCTTTCACCTTACATGCTATTAAAGGCGTTAATCTTAAACTTTTTTAGCGAAGAGGGAGGTGGTAAGCTATTAAGGTGATAGTATGTTAGTTAAGGAGCTAGTTAATGAAGTGAGGAAGAGAGCGAAGGGAAAGAGGATCGAGAAGGTTGCAATTGGAATTAGTTACGTGGGAGTTGTAAACGAATTAAATGGAATGGGGGTTGCTTTTGTATTTAGAGATCAATTAGGCTATCATTGTGAAGTAAGCGAATACGCTGGAGAGATGCCTAAGGAAGCTGAGAAGTTACTGGATTTAGCCCTTTCATCAAATCCCCTAGATTCCTCGGTGGGTATAGCGACTATTAATTCATTTTGTAAACCAGGAAAATACGAGAAGGGAGACCTCCTCGACTTACTAGATGTGGGGAGAGAGGACGTGGTGGGAATGGTTGGATACTTCGGCCCCTTTATCAAAAAGCTAAAAGATCGTGTAAAGGAAATTTACGTATTTGAAAAAGGTGTTTTCGATGCTCCGTTCGTATACCCAGATTGGGCAGCGGAGTTCTTACTACCTAAAGTAGACGTAGCCATTATAACTGGAACCTCGGTTATAAATAAGACCATAGATCATCTGTTGGACCTGGCTTCAAACGCAAGATCTATAGCTGTAGTAGGTCCAAGTACTCCTTTAGTAGCAGAGCCGTTCTTCAAGAGAGGCGTGAATATATTAAGTGGAGTTCTGGTTAAGGATGTAAACCTTGCATTTAAGATCATAGTAGAAGGAGGGGGAACGATAAAGCTCAACAAGGCCGTTGAAAAGGTAAATATAGTCAGGGATTAGAAGAGTTTAAAGGTCATCGTCTTCTATATACAACTATGAGGATATCTATTAAAGATCTTAGCGATGAAAATATTGATGATGTGTTCAGCATATGCTCAATTAAATATTCCGATAACCCTTTGGTTAAAAGAGGAATCGAAATAAAGAGGAATTGGATGAAGAAGATGCTCAATAAGGGTATATGCGTTACTAAAGTTGGATACGCTAACGGTAAGCCCATAGCTCAACTGCTATACTATCCCGAACGAGAGATTCCATATGTTCCGAACCCTAGAAAGGAGGTTTTGAAGATCAACTGTGTTTATAACCCCTTTCCTAAATTCCAAAAACTAGGTATTGCTAAAAGGCTCGTTAGGAGCTAAATTAGAAGATGAGGGAATAGAAGTTATTGTATTAAATAAAAAAGGCGCTTTTGATGTAGGTGTGATTTCAAGAATAATCAAAGTAATCAAGAAATACCATATAGATATTGTGCATACCCATTTATGGGGTGCTAATTTCTGGGGCAGGATAGCAGCTAAGATAACCAGGGTTAAGGTAATTGTTGCAACTGAACACAATGTTGATATATGGAAAAACTGGTTTTATTCTTTGTGTGACAGGTGGCTGAGCAGAAAAACCGGTAAGATTATTGCAGTTTCAAACAGTGTAAAAGAATTCTATACAAAAAGAGGGATTCCCCAGCAAAAAATAGATGTAATTTATAACGGTATAGATGTTAATAGGTTCCAAAGTCACAAAGTCACAAAGCCACAAGTAAAAGTAGGGCTTGGTATAGAAGCT
>CALBHZ010000114.1 GCA_937892815.1 uncultured archaeon
GCTCGGAGATGTGTATAAGAGACAGTTAATACCCGATAGGCCGTTGTTTGCTGAGGGAAAGGTGAGATCCGTAGGAGATATAGTTGCTGCGGTAATAGCCGAAGGTAAGAAGTACGCTGAGGAAGCCGCTAAGCTGATTAAGGTCGGATACGATCCTCTTCCAACGATCTTCGATCCCTTAGACGCTATAAAGGAAGGAGCTCCTAAGATCCACGAGTCTGGAAATATAGTTAAGCACTTTAAGGTCGCAAAAGGAGATGTAGAAAAGGGCTTTAACGAGGCGGACGTAATCGTTGAAAACGAATATCGTACTCAATTCCAAGATTCGGCGTCTATGGAGACCGAGCGAGGTTTAGCCATTCCCGAGGGCGACGGTGTTCTAATTATGGGGTCGATGCAATGTCCTCATTTAGTTAGGGAGGCCGTAGCCAAAATCATAGGGCTGTCACCGGACAAAGTTAAGGTAATACAAGCCGTTACTGGAGGAGCTTTTGGACCTAAATCGGATGAAGTTGTATATGATGTAATGGGGATAGCGGCCTTAGCGGCTTTAAAGACCAAAAGGCCCGCCTTCTGTTGGTTGGATAGGGAGGATTCAATGATCGTACATACCAAGAGACATCCGGCGGTAATTAAGCACAAAACCGGAGCTAAAAGAGATGGAAGGTTAACGGCCTCTAAAGTTGAAATATATCTAGATTCCGGAGCATATGCCTCCTCGGGAGTACTGGTTATCATGAGAGCTACCTTCCATGCGAATGGAGCGTACGAAATACCGCACGTAAAGAACGATGGCTATCTAGTTTACACTAATAACACCTATACGGGAAGCCTTAGGGGTTTTGGAGCTCCTCAGGTGTTCTTCGCTGCGGAATCCCAGATAGATGAAGTAGCTAAAAGGCTTGGAATCGATCCGGTGGAGATTAGACGTATAAATATGCTCAAACCTGGAAGGAGGACATCGACTAATCAGTTAGTAGACGGATCATGCGGACTTCCCGAATGTTTTGAGAAGGTAATTGAAGCAAGCGATTTCTTGGAGAAGTGGAGGAGGAACCTTCAACAAAACGGGAGCTTAAGGAAAGGTATAGGCCTGGCTATCCTCTATCACGGCAATAGCCTAGGGCCTACGGAAAACGACTACGCCTCGGTTAAAATATCAATAGAACGGAATGGAGAAGTTCATTTAGGGACGTGTCTCACCGAATTCGGCACAGGCTCTATATCCGGCCTAGCTCAAATAGCCGCGAGCGTTTTAGGGGTTCCGATATCTTACTTTAAAGTATTGAGGCCCGATACCTCTCAATTTAAGGATAGTGGACCAACGGTAGCATCTAGAGTCGTAACCATAGGAGGAAGAGCGGTTAAGATAGCGGCTGAAAGGTTAAGGGATAGGCTGAAGATCGTAGCATCTCATCTTCTCAATTGTAAGTTAAACGAGGTAGCCATCGTTGATGGTTACGCCTTTAATACGAGAAATGGAAAGGTAGTGAAATGGAAAGATTTGGTAGAGGCAGCTTATAATATGGGCGTGAAAATGGAAGAAGAGGGGTTCTTTGAAGCTCCGGTTTGCGAATGGAACGAGGAAAACGGACAAGGCTCTCCTTACGTCCAATACACCTATGGCGCTGCAGTAGCTGAAGTGGAGGTAGATCTAGAAACCGGCATATATCGCGTAACCGATTACTATGTAGCCTTTGACGTAGGAAAAGCGATAAATCCACGAGGGGTTCTGGGACAGATCTACGGAGGAAGCGTTCAAGGAATTGGATACGCGATGATGGAGGAGTTAGTGCATGAGAATGGTCAAGTTAAAAACCCTAACTTAAGAGATTACTACATACCAACCAGCCTCGATATCCCTAAGAACTTTAAAGCCTTTATAGTAGAGAAGGAAGGCCCTCTCGGACCGTTTGGCGCTAAGGTAATAGCCGAACCCCCTGTGGCTCTACCTGCTCCCGCTATAAGGAACGCTATACTAAACGCCATTGGAAGGAGCATAAATTCCCTACCTATAACCCCTGAGAAGGTACTGTTAAGCCTTTTGAACAAAAAAAGATAAAGGTAACTTGAAACATTAGTCAAATGTTGTTAAACCGGATAGGCGGAGATATTAGAATAGACATCCCTCCAAGTACATGCATACAGTGCAGAGGAGCTAAGCTGTTATGCGGTAAGCCCGTATGTCCTATAGTTTTAAGGGCACAATCCCTTCTCAAAGCTAAAACTAAAATCGATAACGAAAGAATTGAAGGTAGTAGCCCTCCATCCTTTTTCGTTGGAAGGATAGGGTATCCGAAGCTATTAGCCGGCCCCTTAGTTCCTCCTGAGAAAGGAGATACTTCCTTATACGCAACTCCTGAGAAATGGAGAAATTTAACCTTTGAAGATATAGTAGATTTCAGATCCATTCTAATTAGAGGGAAGAAGAAGTTAGATGTTAAAGCGGCGAGAAATCCTCCTTCATATCTGTTGAAGTTACACGATGCGGCCCTCTCCATTAAGCCAGTAGAATCCGAAATGGTCCTTAAAAGACCTCCTACGATCTACCTATCCTTCTCGGAAGAAGCTCCTCCGTTTGGACCATCGGCTCCTCTCGTTAACTTAAAGGTTAGGCCTTTAAGAGCGGAACGTAAAATCGAAAAGCTGTACTATGATGACTTATCGGCTAAGGATTCGATATTGATCCTCTATAACTCAAGAATTCCGATTTCTAAGATTAGCGAGGTATTAAGCCTAGGTATGTTAGGAACTAAGAGAAATAGGAAATTAGTGCCTACTAGGTGGAGTATAACGGCGGTAGATAGCGCTATAAGCGAAGAGCTTGTAAATGAGTTGAAAGGACATCCTCCACTAAACGAAGTTTTAGTTTACGTCTTCGAAAAGATGGGAAATAAGTACGTTACCATTTTAATTCCAGGAAAGTGGTCCTTCGAGTGGATAGAGTCATGGTTTCCAGGAACCACCTGGAACCCTAAAGGGTACGTTCCCGAGGTTATGGGAGATTATGAGGGATATAAAGGGAGAAGCGAATATCCGGATATCGGGGGATGTTACTACGCTTCTAGACTAGCTGTATCTGAACTTTTATGTAAAATGAGAAGACAAGCCAAAGCCTTGCTAATTCGAGAGATCTATCACGACTACCTCCTGCCCTTAGGCGTTTGGGTAGTTAGAGAATCCTTAAGAGAGGCTTATGAGAAGGAGCCTATTAAATTCGATGATTTAAAAGAGGCTTTGAAGTTCGTATCTTCGAAGCTTAAGGTGCCTTTTGGAAGGTACCTTAAGGCGAGCAGGATAGTGAAGGAGGAAATAAAGCAGAGAAAGCTCATCGACTTTACAGATTTCCGATAAATTTTATAGAGCTAATACCTTCGAATGAAAGGGTTGGTAAAGCTTAGAATAGCGGTTCTAGATAGGGATAAGTGCAGATTTAGGAAATGTAGTCATGAGTGTCAAAGGTTCTGCCCTCCTCAGATAATGGGGGAAAAGGTAGTTTTATTCGGAGAAGACGGTTATCCTGTAATAAATGAATCTCTATGCGTAGGGTGTGGGATATGCGTAAAGAAATGCCCATATAAGGCCATAACCATCGTCAACTTAGTTACGGAAGCCGGTCAGTTCAAGGTCCATCAATATGGGCCCAATAGCTTTAGGCTGTATAGGCTTCCAGTTATTAAGAAGGGGAGCGTCGTAGGGTTGGTAGGTAGAAATGGAATCGGTAAAACTACGGCTATCAACATACTGTCTGGAAACTTAAAGCCGAATTTAGGGAGGTACGAAGATCCTCCAGATTGGGATGAAATAATTAAGGCGTTTAGAGGCACAGAGCTCCTTCCCCACTTCCAAGCCATATCTGAGGGGAGGATAAAGGCATCCGTTAAACCTCAAGCTATCTACTTAATTCCTAGATACTGGAATCAAACGGTAAGAGAGCTTCTAGATAAATACGACGAAAGAGGGGAGGCTATGGAGTTAGCGAAAGAGCTCGGCCTACTAAATTCGTTAGATAAGCTACCCTCTGAGCTAAGCGGCGGAGAGCTTCAAAGGCTAGCGGTGGCTGTCGCGGCTTCTAGAGACGCCGATATCTACTTCTTCGATGAACCTAGCAGCTATAACGACGTACTTCAAAGGCTTAGGGTATCGAGGGTAATAAGGAAGTTAGCCGAGATGGGCAAAGCCGTTATGCTGGTGGAACACGATTTAACCTTCCTAGATTACAGTTGCGATTACGTCCATATAATATATGGAGATCCAGGCGTTTTCGGGATAGTCTCGAGAACCTTAACCGGCTCAGCTGGAATAAACTCCTTGTTGGACGGTGTAGTACCGGATGAGAACGTAAGGTTTAGAGATTCTCCAGTAACATTCGAGGTATACTCTCCAGTTACCGAGGAGCTGAGCTCTCCTATTATCGCACAGTATCCTAGGCTGTCTCTTATACACATCTGACGCTGCCGACGAATTAGACGGTGTAGATCTCGGTGGTCGCCGTATCATT
>CALBHZ010000115.1 GCA_937892815.1 uncultured archaeon
CGTAGTAGGAGCGGTGCATCCCGTAAGCTGGATCCAGAAACACATAGTAGACGTAGACTTCCAAGGACCCGAACTCATCGCTTCTAACCTTAATTGCGAGTTCGGGTCCTTGGAAGTCTACGTCTACTATGTGTTTCTGGATCCAGCTTACGGGATGCACCGCTCCTACTACGTTAGCGAAGTTCAACGTCAGCTCGACGGCTCTAAGCCTTAGCTCGGCATCTTGCTCGATTTTCTGAATCCTCTCACCTCCTCGACCAACTAGCCTTCCCAAGTAGCCCTCCTTTACTACGACGAGCGCGTCGGGAACGTGTTCAGAGGCTATCCCAAATCGCTTCTTCGCATCTACGAACTCGACTACCGTTATCACGTCGGCATCCGGAGCGTAAACTCTAGCAGCGTCTATGACCCTCTTCTCAGCTTCGTTGATAGATCTATTCCTCATCCTCATCTCTATGAAAAGCCTGATGTTCCTCTTCGCTCCAGGCCTAGCTATGTCCTTAAGCCCTAAATCGACTACCTTTGCCTTCTCCTCTCCCAACAGCACCTCTCTGATAATCGTAGCTCCATCTCGCTCTACGCTTTGAGGCTTTTGGAAGACGGGATCTCCGGCTATTACGAACTTGCTATTCCTGCCAATTCTCATGAGCATTTCGATGCTACTTTGAGGAGGTATGCTCTGAGCGTCATCCAGGAATATCACGGTATCGTCGAAGGTCCTACCCCTTAGGAAGTGGAAGTCAGCGAACATCACCCTGCCCTCCTTAACTAGCTTCTCTACTTCGCTCCATTCGATAAAGCCGGCTAGAACGTCCTTGAGGTACGTCGTAGCTATTTCGTAGTATTGAGGTCCTAGCTCTTGCGCCGTTATCTCCCTGCCCGTTACTACGTCTACCACGGGCCTAGATATTATGAAGCGCTTAAATTTTCCATTGAGGACGGCATCTATGCCGTAAAGCACGCTGAAGAGGCTCTTGCCGCTTCCGGTAGGGCCGAAAAGCCCTACTATCTCGTACTCATCGCTAGTTAGCGCGTTGCGTATTTCCTCTTGACCTGGACTGAGAGGCTTCAGCTTCTGCAATAGCTTGCCCATCTTCCCTCACCTAGATTGAAACGTCTTTAAGAGGAAGTTCATATAGCTTACGTAGTCGCAGATCTTTTGAATGTATGGTTTAGCTATTTTAGCTCCCTCGATAGGTCTTTCAATCTCTCCTTAAGAGAAACCCGTCTGCGTCTTAGAACTCCTAAGATCTCGGAGAATAGGCAAGCTGAATTGGGATGTGAAACGATTTACCTATAGGCCTACCTTAAGCCTAACGATCCTCTACATAACTCGGCTATCGAGTTGCTGAGAGGCCTCGTAAGAAGAGCTCCTTAAGCCTCTAGAGGTAGAATTTTAGGAAGTCGTTTTACATGAAGCCTAGTAAAGTAAGGCCGTAAACTCCTCCAACTTGCCGGTAATGGGGTTAATTCTCAGCTGCATCGCTTCAAGCGTTATAACCCCTACTAGAACTCTATCGATGTGCTCGCTTACCAAGACGGGCATGATCCTCCTTTTACCGTCGATTTCAATGAGGGCGTGCGTTAAGTCGAGCTCGTCGTAGCCCTTTGCCGTAGAAACCTTTACCTTTTCTCCGCTAATTTCTAGGTTTAACTTCTCAGCGATCTTCCTGGGAATGCAGGTAAAGGCAGCTCCGGCATCTACTAGAGCCTTGCTTTGATGGGCTTTTCTCCCCTTATGTCTCCGAAGCATACATCTATCTCAATGCGACCTATACGATTTTAGAAGTCGGGCCTACCATTAATAAAGGTTGTACAGCATTAACTTAACCCCCTTATCTCGATAATTCAATCCTAACAGCTTACAACTTAGCGGAAGAAAGCTTACCAATTTAGAGAACTTGTGTGGGAAGAACTCTTCCGTATCCGTTCTATCGAAGTCCGAATCGAAGCTTACTATCTTGAGGTTATACTTCTTAGCCAGTACATATTGGTACGCATCGTCGAAATCCAAATCGAACCTTTTCGATGCTTTAACTACCTCCTCAAAGTCAAGAAACGATAATCGCAGTAGCGCGATCCCTCCATTTACAAAAACGTCTTCCACAAACTCTGAAAAGGTGCCGTGTTTCCTCAGCTTAAACAGGATAATTCCAATCGAATACAGAGAAAAATCTGAAATATGTAAGCGTTCTGCTGGGACTTCTCTCAAGAACTTCTCTGCTTCATTAGCTTTCTCCTGTTCGAGGAGGATTTCGAGGAAAATGCTCGTATCGATCAAATACATTCAGCTCCACCACTTATGAACCTTATGCTGGAGCTCTACCGATGTGTATTTTCCCCTCAGCTCTTTCAGAGCGTCCTTCCACGAAAGGTTGAGCTGTCCCGTTTTTTCTTCGCCCTCTTTTCCAGCAGGAACTCTATGTAATCCACGACCTCTCTTTTGAGGTCATCCGGCAGTTTCTGGAAGAGCTCGTAGGCTTTCTCCATTCCCTCCCTCTGTTTAATTAACGATTTAATGATTTTAACTTTTTAGGAAAGGTACGTTTCAGCTACCTTAATTTAAATTACCTTCGTCTCAGAGTTTCTTTTCAGCTTTGTCCTTAAAAAATTGCCTCGTCTCACGCTACGGATGTTTACTACTGGGAATCTTCTCTAGCATGCTGTTATTGCTGTCTCTTATACACATCTCCGAGCCCACGAGACCTCTCTACATCTCGTATGCCGTCTTCTGCT
>CALBHZ010000116.1 GCA_937892815.1 uncultured archaeon
GGAGGTACGTCTACGCTCGAATAGACATCTTCGGCTAATACCCTACCTACGGCCTCCTCTAAGCTCACCTCCTCTACTCCTAATGGCCTCAACAGCGAGAGAGCTCTCTCTACGGCCTCATCTACTTTAGTGAGCTCCTTAAATCCTAAACTATCCATCCTACTAAGGTATTGAAAGGTCGATTTTAAAACTTCATAAAAAGTTGTTAAAGTCTAGATGGCAGCTTCCTCTCCTCCTCTGCTCTGACTTTAACTATGCCGAAGTGTACAGCACACGATATACAGTAGTACTTCGTTACGACCGTAGTTGGGACGTACGCTCCCTTTTCCCTCAACTCCTTCGCTAAAGCGGGGTCGACTAAGGACATCCTCCTAGTTACCTTCTTAGCCTTATCTCTAGGAATTAGAGCGCCACATTGACTGCAGTGTACGTAATCGCTCCTCCCCTTTCCTCCTTTGCTCCTCCCCCTACTCTTCCTCTTCTTGGGCAAATCTATCTCCACTACCTTAAGGTCTTATTGGGATTAAAAGGTTGCGATCAAAATTGCTAGTTCGTAAAAAGCCTGAAACCGTCTCTGTCTACTAGTCCTGTAGAACGTCGTACAGCTTTTTACACAAATCATACACTTCAACGGCTTTGCTTACGGCCTCTTCAGCTTCCTTCCTCCCTATAGCCTCTTCTGGCGATAAGTATTCTTCTTCACATCCGTAAAAAGCGAGCTCTCTTTTGGAAGCTAACGACCTAGATATTTCCGCTAATTCTTTTACCTTAGACTCGAACCATTTGGGAAATCTATTCTTCACCTCAATTAGTACGTCTGATACGTCGTGTACCTTTGGGTACTCTATTCCGACGAGCCTAAGAGAAGCCTTTAGGCTTAGCTCTACGCATTCTTGGCTAAGTCTAACCGCGTAAGGGTAGTTTCCATCCTTTAACGCGTCCTTTGCATCCTCCAACCTACTTTCGGCCTGCCTAAGGTAGGAAGATGCAAGCTTCGACATCCTATTCAGAGGAAATCACCTCCAGCGGCTTATAGTTAGGGCGTAAATCCCAATACCATCTATCATCCCCTAATCTGACCCTTTTAGCTCCAAGCTCAAGTAGCTTTAATTTTAGCCTAAGTAGCTGCCTTTCCAAAAACCCTCCCTCATCGTATACGATCTTCGCATCTTCGACCATGTCCAACATTATTATAGGCAACCTTTCCACTTCCTCCCTTCTAAGAGGATAGAAACTTAGGAAAGCGTAAATTCCATTTCTTCTGAGAAACCCGATCTCTTCCTTTACCTCTTCGTTCACCCATTGGAGTCCATCTATCCTTTCTCCTAGGGTTCCTTTAAAGCTATCCGAGACTACGAATAGGTCGAGGTCGCTAGTACTATTGGCGGTGCCTCGAGCTACCGAACCGTAAAGGGCTAAAGATGTAAGGTCGATCCTCCTTCTTAAAGATCTAAAACAATCGTAGACCAGCTTTAGATACCTCTCCTGTTTTATAGATATTCTATTGGCCTTGCCAGATGCCAAAACCATAAAGTTTTCCGGATCCAATAACCTGTACAATTTAGGCCTACCTTCTTTAAATACCATAACGATGGATTCTCTATGGAGCCTGCTCAGTACCGCTTTAACCATATTTGCGTTCATGGAAAGAACCTCTAAAGCATCGTTAAAGCTGAAAAGCTCTAACCCAAACGCGTCATAAAGCGAAGCGTACGCTTCCCCAACCCATCTAGGGAGCCACATAAGTTAACTATTTATTAACGTAAATAAAAGAATTACCATTTTACTCTTTTCAAGCGATTCAATTCCTTTAGCTTTCTCTTTAGCTCCTCACATGTTCTAACGTATGCCTTCCACTCGATATACTCATCCCATGCCTCTCGTTAAAAGGCATGGGCTACATTTATCGCGCTGTTTAAGTCTCGATTATATACCGAACCATACTCAGGTCGTTGATTCCCCCTACCATTAGTTTGGGCAGTATGTCCGTATCTGTTAGTTTGTTCTTAGGGTCATTTGAACCTTGACCGCTACTCATCTCCCCGCTAAAGTGAAAGATTTTTCCTGCGGTATCTTTATAAGAAAAGATAACCATTAGTGGTATAAAAGCTGTTAAGAACTTGAGCCAAGGGTGATGGTATGAACAAAGAAAAAATTTATGCTAAAGTTACGGAAATTCTTAAGAAAGAAGGAGCTAAGAAGATAGCCGTCTTCGGTTCATACGTAAGAGGGGAGGAGGGACCGAAGAGCGATATTGATATTCTTGTAGAATTTTCTGAAAGGAAAAGCCTTCTAGACCTCGTAAGAATTGAGAGGAAGTTATCAGAGGCTTTAGGGATGAAAGTTGATTTATTAACCGAGAAATCACTAAGCCCGTATTTAATCAATGGTATAAAGAAGGAGATGAGGGTCATTTACGGATGAAGAAGTCAGATTTTGCATACTTGAAGCACATACTAGATGCCATATCAAGAATAGAGGAGTACACTAAAGGCAAAACATACGAAGAATTCATGAAAAACCATCTTATCCAGGATGGCGTAATAAGGCAGATCGAGATAATTGGAGAGGCTACGAAGAGATTATCTGCAGAGATTAGGGAGAGATATTCTGAAGTTCCGTGGAAAGATATAGCTGGAATGAGGGATAAATTGATACACGACTACTTTGGCGTCGACCTAGATGCTGTATGGGACACAGTTAAAAAGGATATTCCGTTCCTAAAGGAAAAAATAAGAGAGATCTTGAAAAGGAAAGAAAACGCATGACGTAGTTTTGCTTATTAAGCAGGTCACAACCTAGTAAACAAAACTTCAAATATAGCGCTTTTATATGAACTCAATACATTTAGTAGAGACATTATGATAAATAGGTCAAAATGCTAGGTGAAAAATAGCAAGCTATTGAAAGCATATACAAGATGAGAGAAGTAGCGAGAAAACATAACGCTAGGGTCGTCTTTGGACATGATCTGCAAGTGCTTAATGCACTAAAGCGAGCACCAGAGTACTATGAATAGCTCTTTTTTACTGTGTTATGATATGTTGAAAAGTTTTGTTTAAGGATATACTCATAGTTACGAAGGTGCTATCTAAACTCGGGGGATAACAGCCATAGGCGAAAGCAGGAGCTAAGGGCGTTTCTTCATGTGAGCAGCAGGATGTAAGGGCAAGGAGATGCCGGCCTTCAAGGTGTGCTTTGCGAAAAGTAGCTGGACATACTATTCTTAAAGAGGTGTTGAGATATGGAGAGTATTGTTAGATCGAGAATGGTAATTCGCTAATTTAGAAGATAAATAGCTTAGAAAAGAGAAATATTCCAGAGAAAGCATGAGTGGGGCTTTTAGGCTGAGCTCTTCGCATCGCCGAGCTCTTTTCGCTATCGATGAATAACTTTACCCATGCATACGAATCAACTACGATCTTCACCGCGATCCTCCTCGCTAAAAGCCCTTATCCTCCCTCTATCTATTCCAAATATCTCTTCTAACGTCCTTCTCCGCCTCTCTATGAGGAACCTCTTTATGACTTCCTCTATGCTTTTAGCTTTCATAGCCCTCCTTAAGTCTTCGAGCTCCTTTAAGGTCGAACGAGAAACTTTTATCGTGCTCATCAAGTATACTTTATGAATCGTTAGTGTAACTTCATCACAAAAATCATCCATCCCTAACTCACTTAAGCTCACCTTTTTACATTATCTTTGCTCGTAATTTTGTTCTCTATTACCCTGAGTACGTCTTCAAGCGTTATTTCATGAGATCCTTCTACTCCTTTATCGGTGTGTTTGTGATGAGGGAAAGTTCTTACATTTTTATGGTAAGGAGCATTATCCCATCGAATTCTGAGCTTTCCTTCATCATCTTGCCGGTGAAAAGAATAGATGTAGTCTTCCTACGGAACATACTCTCTAACATAAAGTATACTCCCATCAATTAACTGAACCTTAAAATCTCCGCTACAACGTGAATGGACAATAAAGTAAAAAACTGTTCGAAACTGTCGAGATTGGGGAAATAAGCGTTAAAATCGGAATCGTTATACCACTAATAGCGCGGCCTATGCAGGATCAACGGTAAAGTCGCTAGATGATAATAAACTTAATATTATCTTAAAAAAAGATGAGCCTTTTTATGGAATCCTACGCGTACTCTCCAAGTACGTAGTACTTGAACTCCTCCTCGGGAGTCCTCTTAAGTACCGGTCTCATTATAGCATAGAATATTACACCTAAGACCAAGAACGCTATAAATATAGCGTATTCGTAAGGCCATACGAGATGCCCGGGGGACATAGGCAGCAATAGGGATAAGAGAAGTCCTATTGATGCAATCGCTGCTATGATGCCTGTTACCAATCCTCCTGGAGCTTTGTAGGGTCTCTTCATATCTGGGTTCCTCTTTCTAAGGGTTATAAAGCTAATAGCAACATAGAAGTAAAGCAACGGTACGAAAGCCGCCGTTGCGTCCAAGAACCACATAACTGCAGATCTTCCACGAAGAACAGCTATT
>CALBHZ010000117.1 GCA_937892815.1 uncultured archaeon
AGGGAAAAGTACTTCATTGGAAGATAGGGATGCTACATCTGCCCAACTGGATGAGGGAGGAGGATAAGGGTAAACGGTAGAGCGGCCAAAGGTCCTGAGTACGAATCTATAGCGATGTTAGGTCCGAATTCGGGCTTCTTTAAGTTTAAGGAGGAGATCTTTCCCCTTTCAGAGCTTTGTGATGAGCTGGGAATAGATACGATATCAGCCGGAGGTTTAATCGCGATGTTAAGAGAAGCAGGGGTAGTAGGTAACTTAGAGGAAGCGAAACGGGTGTTGATTAAGGCCGCTAGGGGGGAAGAACCTTATTCAAGAGGAACCTTGTATACAGCGAGGAAGTTAGGAAAGGAAGGGCTAGCCATGCACGTTAAAGGGCTCGACATTCCAGCGTACAACCCTAAGGGAGCGAAGGGGATAGCTTTAGCTTACGCTACGTCGAATAGAGGAGGATGTCACCTAAGGGCCTATACAATATCATTTGAGTTTTTGAATAACCCAGAGTTCGTCGACCCTACCGTAGAAGAAGGTAAGGCGTTGTTGGTTAAGCGGATGCAAGATGCGTTCGCTATATTCGATAGCGCGATTATATGTAAGTACTATAGCCTTGCTCTCTTCACATCGCTTAACTTCGAGCTTGATGACATAGCTAAGGCGTTAAGCGCTGCATCGGGTATAAGGTATTCTAATGAAGACTTGCATGAAATAGGGGCGAAGATCTACGATGTTGAGAGGCTGTTTAACGTTAAGGCCGGGATAGGCGTAGATCAGGATCGATTACCCGATAGGTTTGGGGTAGATCTCAGTAGAATGCTAAATGAGTATTACAGCTTAAGAGGATGGGTAAACGGTATACCTTCTGAAGATAGGATATCGATTAGAAAATTCGAGAGATATAAGTTAGGCGAAATTGTGCTGTCTCCCCTTAAGAAGATCGGAGTTCCACAAGTTCAAGTAGCTTTAGATCTAGATGCCGATATCAACACAATTTGTAAGATAGCCTTAGAATCGTATAAGGGCGGAGCAAGGATTATTGAGGCTGGTACTCCAGCTTTAAAGAGACACGGAGCGGATAAGTTGATTCCCGCTTTACGTAAAACTATTGAAGATTACTGTAGGACTAGAGGAAGAAAGTACGACGCTATAATCGTAGCTGACATGAAGGTAATGGACGTTGGGAATTTAGAGGCTAGGATAGCCTTTAGAGCTGGAGCGGATGCCGTAGTGGTTTTAGGCATAGGAAGCGATAATAAGATAAGGGAGGCCTTAAGCGAGGCAATTAGGAGGGATAGAGCTATAATCGTAGATTTAATACAAGTTGAAGATCCGTTATGGAGGCTCGAGGATCTCGTTAAAAAGATGAGGGGGATGGAGGATTGGATCGCTTTTTGCTTACATAAGGGAATTAGCGAGCATATAAGGAGTAGAGGCATTTATAGAGACGAAGACCTTATCAAAACAGCTAGGAGGATAGCTGAGGGGTTCATTTTGTCGGTAGCGGGAGGAATAAAGGAGGGGACGGCTGGTAAAGTGGTAGCGAGCGGGGCCGATATCTGCGTCGTAGGTAGCGCTATATATAACTCGAAGGACCCTAAGGAGACTACGAAGAGGATTTTAGAGGAGATGAAAAGGGCTAGGTTCGGTTAAAAACGAAGTGTTAAATACCTCTTTTTACCTACCCAGACCATGTGTAAATACTGTTCAGTCCCAACTTGTCAATGCAAAGAATGCCCTCCTTTGAAAATGGAGAAAGAGCTAATGGAACAGGTTAGGGAAGGAAAAGATCCTAAGGCCAAACACATCGAAGGAAGATGTCCTGTATGTGGTCATAAGTACTGGATGTTAGTAGCGAATTTCTAACGATAGCCTCATATATCACGCCCATAATTAGGAGGGACGTAGATGAGAATTCTCTACTACACCGGGAAAGGAGGAACTGGAAAATCGACTATATCGTGTATTACGTCGATAAAGGCAGCCGATTTAGGATATAAGACCATACTCGTATCTTCAGATCCAGCTCACTCGCTTAGAGACGTATTAAGGGTAAAGGTAGGAAGAGAAGTTACGAAAGTAATAGATAACCTTTACGCTATTAACATCGATCCAGTTAAGGAGGCAGCCGAGAACTACTCTATTATTATAGATTACATAGCATCCGTATTAAAAGCGAGGGGAATCGATGAAAGCTTAGCTTATGAAATTGCCTCCTTGCCTGGAATGACCGGCGTTGTAACTATGCTTAAGTTAAACGCTATAGCGAAGGAGGGATACGATGTGATTGTAATAGATACCGTTCCCAGTGGGGAAGCTCTAAGATATCTGTACGTTCCTACGATAATCGGTAGGATTAGTAGGAAGATCATGAAGATAGCGATGCCGTTTGTGGAATTAGGAAAGGTCGTAGAACCTTTAGCCGGTATCCCAGCTCCCTCTAAGGAGGTCGTTAAGAAGGAGGTGGAGCTTTTGGAGATGTTCGAAGGCGTTAAAGACCTCTTACTAAATCGAGACGTAACGAGCTTGAGGCTCGTTACGAACCCGGATTCGTTTAGCATTGCAAATGCTAGAAGGGCTTACATGCAAGCTTCCATATACGGCTTAAACACCGACCTAATAGTAGTAAACAAGGTCTTACCGGAAGAGGTGAGAGGCTCGTATTTCAACGAATGGCTTTCAGAACAGCAAAGGTATATCGAAGAAGCGGTGAACAGCTTTAGGCCTATTCCCGTTAAGTTCCTTCGCCTTTTCAAGAGAGAGCTTAAGGGCATCGACGATCTTAGGAAAGCCGCTGATGAGCTATTTGGAGATGGAAACCCTACTGAAGTATATCACAAGGGAGAGGCCATTAAGGTCGAATACAGAGATAAGTATCTAGAGGTAACGTATCCGGCTCCGTTTATCTCTAAGAAGGAGATCGAAGTTGAGAGAGTGGGGGATGAGCTAATACTGAGGATTTATACCGATGCAGGACCTGTCGACTTAGTAATCCCGTTACCCGCTATAGCCTTCAAGCTATCTCTAAAAAAGGCTAAGCTTATAAACGGCTACCTGCATTTATACTTCGGTGAGTAAAGTGGAAAAGGAGAGGAGAGAGGTAAGGCCTTTTGAGATCTTCTTTCCATTTATGGCGTTCAAGAGCCTTGAAGACTATCTAATAAAGTACGCTCCAGAAAGATATAAGGAGGCCTTAAACCATTACGTAAATGCTAAAATAGAGCTTCTAAAGGCGGTCGATAAGCTAATTAAAATTAGAATTGAAGAGCTAGAGGCTTTAAAGGAGGTCAAGGTCGTTAAAAAGGAGAAGGTAGAAGTAGAGTAGTAACGTGATCTAGATCCTCTTGTAAAGGTAATCGATTCCTAGAGAAGACAGCTTTTCAAGCCTAGGCCTACCCGTTTCTACATCCCATCCTCTCAGCTCGAAGTACTTCGTTAATAGCTTATCAATGACCTCCTTGTCTAACTTCCTTCCCGAGTATGGACCTCCTTTAATCGGTTCTTCATAAAATCTAAGAGGGAATTTATAATCGTCCCTTCTTTCCCCCTCAGCAACGTTGAAAACCTTCTGCATGTTCCACACCCTTTCTCCGACCTCCATAATATTCGAGGAGGGCACTTCAATGCCCGTGAGAGCGCGATATATCTTAGATATCAGATGAGGGCCTACCGTGCCTAAAACCGGTGGTCTTATACACAAGCCAGTGCAGTTGAAAACCGTGATCAAATTTTCCGACCAGATAGTCATTTCAACTATATCCATGTACTTGCCGTTCTCTAGGAAAGCTCTCTTCCTAATATCGTCTAACATATCTAAGCCCTTTATCCTCTCTTCTCTAACGTTTAGAACTTCCTTGAAGTACTCATCTAGAGGTTGAACGTCTTTAAAGGTTTCAATAGGAGGCCTCGCTCTCAAATCATCGCCTCCTCTAATGTTGGTTATGTAGCCGAAACACCAAACGCTCCATTTAGCTCTAGGATCTCTACCTCCTATCTCCATTCCCTTTACCTGTATTGCATACCTATCGGAACCTCTGCCTATTATCTTGGAAGCTCTAGCCGAGCCTTCGGCTAGTACGTTGCCAAACCCCTCTCTAAAAGCGATCTTCCTAATTAGCTCTAGTATTGATTCTTCATCTCCCCACTTTAAATCTAGGCCTACTTGCTCCTTACTTAGAATACCCCTTTCATAACATTCTATAGCCCATGCTATCGTTCCAGCAGTAGTGACTATATCTAATCCGTACCTAGAACAAACCTCCGCACATTTAATAACGCTTTTGAGATCAAGGAGAGCTAGCTTAGCTCCGAAGCTAATGGCTGAAGTTATTTCAGCCTTGTACCTCCCGTCGGACGTATTGGCAACGTGAGAACAGGCTATGGGGCAGGTAATACATGGCAATTTAAAGCTTTCGTACTTGGATAGCTCTTGATATGTGCACCTCTCCCATCCCTCTATGGTTCCACATTGGAAGTTCTTAGCAGGTAAAGCCCCTATTCTACCGTAAACCTCGGTTACTATCATCGTCCCATACCTCCTCCACTTTTTGAACGGAGGAAAGCTCAGTATCCTATCTACTAATTCGTGAATACACTCTAAAAGGGCTTTCTCATTATAAGGCCGGATTTCCTTAGAACCCGATACGGCTATAGCTTTTAACTTCTTAGAGCCCATTACCGCTCCTAACCCACATCTCCCCCATGAATTATAGTACCCGTTTTGAATAGACGCGTATCTAACGAGGTTCTCTCCAGCTGGTCCTATACAAGCTACCTCTACCTTTCCCTCCTCCTTCTTGATAATGTCCACTGTTTCCCAACAGTCCTTACCGACTAAATGAGAGGCGTCTTTAATTTCAATTGAGTCATCGTTAATAAGCAGGTAAACGGGCTTAGGGGATTTGCCGTATATCACAAGCATATCGTAGCCTGCTCTCCTCAAGCTATAACTCCAGAAGTAGCCAGAGCTGGACGTTCCAAATCTGTAAGTGAGAGGAGATTTAGAAGAGGCCTCACACTTCACCGCCGTTGGGATGTTAAAGCCTACAAAACAGCCAGGGCTAATAGCCAGTATATTATCTGAACTAAGTGGATCTATGTGAGGTTTTAGCTCGTCTAATACTACTTTAGTAGTAAAGCCTATCCCTCCTAAAAACCTCCTACATACTTCACGCTTTAGCTCTTCAATTCTGTACGATTTATTAGTTAAGTTTACCTTTAAAACCTTCCCTGCATATCCGTAAATCGAGCTCAATTTCTATAGCCCTAGCTCATCGCTTATTTCCTGCAAAGCCCTTAATCCTATATCTACGAACTCTTCTAAGCTTAATCCCAGCTTTTCACAAGCTAGTATTTTATCCCTCCTTACGTTTCTTGCGAAGTCCTTCTGTTTAAACTTCTTAATCACACTCCTCACTTTAACTTCAGATAACTTCTTATTCGGCATAACTAAGGCCGTAGCTATTATCAACCCAGAGAGCTGATCGCTAGCTATAAGAGCGTTCGATAACTTGCTGTCACACTTAAAACCTGTCATCTCATTATGAGCCCTTATAGCGTCTAAGGCTTCAGAGGGCAACTTATCTTTCAGCATTTCAGCCGATATAAGCCCATGTTTACTGAATTCATTTTTCGTCCTCTCGTAATCTACATCATGTAAGAGACCTACCAATCCCCATAGTTCTTCGTCCTCTCCTAACTTTTTAGCTAAGCTCTTCATAATAGCTTCAACCGATAACATGTGCTTGATGAGCTTCTCATTAGATACGTTTTCCTTAATGAGCTTTAACGCTTCATCTCTGTTAATTGATGTTTTGCTCATTGGAAAAGTTCAAGAGGAAAAGACTTTTAAGCATTTCCGAGATTTTTAACCATCACTACAGCATCGTCCCCATCTCGATAGTAGCCTCTTATTACCCCTTCCTCCTTGAATCCATAGGCTTTGTACAACCTCTTTGCTATCTCATTCGACTTAGAGACCTCTAGATAAACCCTAGTTATGCCTTTACTTACAAAGCGATTGAGAAGATGTTGGAGAAGGGTCTTGCCTATTCCCCTCCCCCTATATTTCGGATCCACCGCTAAATTTGCTATATGGCCTATAGCTTTACCGTATAGATCCCTTTGAACTTCCGCTATTATGTAGCCCACCACATCATCGTTAATTGTAGCTATCAAGAATCCATC
>CALBHZ010000118.1 GCA_937892815.1 uncultured archaeon
GAGCTGTCCCATGGGCGTTGCGACCGTCAACATCGATGGAGGAGCGCAAGCTGCCGTCTTCGCTTACATGATATTGAAGTGATCGCTATGATAGTAGTAGATGCGTCTATTTCAGGCATATCTGGAGACAAGTTTTTAGCGTCCCTCATAGATCTAGGAGGAAGTACATCGATTGTGCGAAACGTAGAAAAAGTCCTTCTAAAGTTCGGAAAGATAAGCGTAGAGGTTAAAAAGGTAATGAGAGGTGGAATAAAAGCTACTCTCGTGGAGATTAAAGCAGATGAAGCTGAAAGAAGTGAAGAAGAAATGTTAGAAATCTTAGACTTCTCCTCTAAAAAGCTAGGTTTATCTGAATCCGTTAAGCGCTTTTCTTACAAAGCTTTAAACGCAATACTAGAAGGCGAAGAAAGAATACACGGGAAAAACCACCATCTACATGAGCTATCGTCTCTAGATACGCACCTAGAGATACTCGCTTCAGGCTTGCTTTTAGAGAACTTAAATCTATTAAACGTAGAAGCCTTCGCCCTTCCCATCGCGCTAGGAGGAGGACATATCAAGATCTCTCATGGACTATCATCTATCCCACCTCCTCTAACTTCCGAACTACTCAGGATCTCTAAGTTAAATGCCTTCGGAGGACCTGTTAAGGAAGAGCTAACCACTCCAACAGGTCTCGCCCTCCTCTACGCCTTAGGCGCGAAATCTGTAGATTACCTACCACAAACAACGGTCGAGAAGATCGGCTACGGAGCTGGCGTCAAAGAGTTGGAAGTTCCAAATATCATGAGGATCTTCGTTGGTAAGAAGGTTATCGAAGACAATATAGTGTTAATTGAAACGGACGTCGACGATATTTCTGGAGAGGAGATGGGATATTTAATAGAGAGGATGTTTGAAAAAGGAGCGTTAGACGTTTCATTCATACCTAAGTTTGGGAAGAAATCTAGACCTGGATATAGGATAAGCGTAATATCTAAAATCAAAGATTGCGAAAACCTAGCTAAAGCTTTAATGTCGGAATCCGGATCTTTGGGAGTTAGGATCTTACAGGTGAAAAGACATATAGCAGCTAGAGAGGTTAAGAAGATTAAAGTCGATCTACCCTTTTGGAAGGGATACGTATCCGTTAAAATCTCAACGCTACCCTCTGGAGAAAGGCTACTTAAACCTGAGTATGAGGATGTAGCGAGGATCGCGAAAGAGTCGGGCCTTCCCTTAAGAGAAGTTAAAAAGGCGTTAAATACTTACCTTGATAAAGCTTTAGGTGGGGAGCTTGAAGGGAATAGAGGATAAGCTTAACGCTCTAATTAAGTGGTTTAAGCCGTTTACTGGGGCTATAATATCGTTTTCCGGAGGAACGGATAGCTCGATCGTAGCTTATGCCGCTCATAAAGCGCTAAAGAAAGGAGCGGTTGCCGTCACCTTCCTAAACCCGATATTTCCGGATGAATCGATCGAACGAGCTAGAAGGGTAGCTGATGAGATAGGCATAAAGCTGATATTCGAGAACCTCCAGCTCCCCAAGCTCTTCTATAAAAATCCAATTAACAGATGTTATATTTGTAAGGAGGCTATGGCGAAATCGCTTGTAATAATTAAGAGGAAGCTGAGGGCAAGCGTAATAGTGGATGGATATCAAAAAGACGATCTCCACGATTACACTCCTGGAAGGGGAGCTACGGTTAAACACGGTGTAAGAAGCCCTCTACTCGAGCTAGGATATGGTAAAGAGGAAATAAGAGCTATAGCGAGGTTTGTGAAGTTAAGCGTAGCTGATAAGATTTCAAGCCCTTGTCTAGCTACTAGGATACCCTTTGGTCAACAAATTACTCAAGAAAAGCTGCATAGGATCGCGAATGCGGAGAGGATTGTAAAGAGGTTAACTGGAATTGAAGTAGTTAGAGTAAGAGATCACAATGGGTTAGCTAGAATCGAGGTAGATAGAGAGCAGAGAGCTCTATTCTTCGATACCGAACTGATGGATAGAATTGCGAAGGAGCTAAAAAACCTAGGGTTTAACTATGTTTCCTTCGATCTAGAAGGGTATAGGAGAGGGAGCGTATCGAAGCCTAGGGCTCTTCACCGTGCGTAACCTCTAACAGCTTCCTAAACCAATTCGGTACCTTAACGTTTCCTATAGCCCTTCCCGGAGTATAAGGTTTAATATCCAAGATAGGAGTTCCGTTAAACGCATCCAACCCCTTAACCTTTAGAAACCTACCCCTTCTCTCAATGAACTCAACTATAGTCATTCCTATGGGGTTAGGCCTAGAAGGGCTATCTAACGAAAATACGCCAACTAACGGTAGCTCCTCCGGCTTTAACCCATATCTAAGGAGCTTTCTCGGCTTTACCTTTAGAACTCCTATCTGATCGGGCCTTAATTTATGGATATAGAATAATACGATCAAATGGGAGAACCCATCTATGCCGTCCAACCCTTCCTCGTATTCCGGAAGGATCTCTATAGTAAATACAGCTTCGTATCCCCTTTCCTTCACCTCCTCATCCGATAGCTCCGTCCTAACGTATCCGATAGGCCTAAATACGATTTCCACGTTCTCACCTCAATTCCCTATAACTTCGTTTACTATCGGCAGCAAACCCCAAAGCCCAGCTCTGCTAAGCTCCCCTTTAACCTCATTTTTCTCTAACTCCGGGTTAAAGGATAAATCCCTTATCGACCTCTCTACCAAGCGTTCAGGAAAACCGATTAGCTTTAGGAAGGCTCCTGCATATTCCTCCTTCTTCTTGTTGAATATCTCAAACGACATCCTAAATAGCTTAAGTATTTCATCGTTGCATACCCTACAAGATAGAACGCAGCAGGGGAAATCGCTAAAGTAGTCCCTGTACCTTACAAGCCTCTTGTATCCTACCTCCTCTAAAATAGTTGGGTAAGGCTCCCATAAGCTAACTGCCTTAACTTCATCTCTCTTCAACATATTCATCATCTGGGAAGCCGAAGTTGAATGGATAAGCTCTATGTCCTCTAGATCAATGCCCTCGCTTAACGCTAGGCTAGCTACATTTAGCTCCATTGTTGACAAAGGAGTAGTCCCCACCCTTCTATCTATTAGATCGCTTACCTTCTTTACGCCTCCGCTAACAACTAAGCTACTTCCTCCTCTTCCCGCAACAGCCACGATTTTTATACCTCCCTTTACTGAAACTGATCTTAATATCTGAGTAATTAACGGAGCTATAGCTAGATCTAACCTACCTTGTATAAGATCGTTTAAAACCGATAACCCTTCTTCATACATCTTAAACTTAAGCAAATATCCCCTATCTTTCAATAATTTAGAGAATGGAATTAGGTAAGCGTATTCTAGAGCTTTTATAAAGCCAACCCTGACTATCTTCACATCCTTGCTAGGTGCATACTTAGTTAACCAAATTGTATACTCCTTCCCTCTTTTAACTTTAGTAATAGCCCCAGTTTCTGATAGCTTGCTCAAGACGTATGAAATGGTTGATTTTGAAAAGCCCGTTAATTTGCATAACATGGATTGTAAAATGCCGTCCTCTCTCACGCTCTCCAATACCCTTAGAACCTCTATCTCTGCTTTACTCACGTAAAAAGCTAGGAGACCGTAATAATAAAAATATTACTTTTACATCGTAATTAATTGTAATATTGCTATATATTTTCTAGAGAAAAATTTTAAATTTTATTCGAACAAACATTTGTTCGAATATGAAGAAGGTGATTTATCTGCTATTCCTACTACTTTTAATCAATTACGCTCTACCCTAGACCGTATTCCCTAACGTTAAATCCTTCTCCGGCCTCTTCCTCTTCTGGTCTCTTTTAACGATAATCGTAGCTCTCGTAGTTATCATGGGAATTTCGAGGTGGTGGGGCAAATGATGTCACCTATTTCCCTACTTTCGGCTCTCGCGATTTACATCTTCTCAGTTTTAGCTGTAGTTATCTATGCTAGGAGGAGAACGGGTAAAGGCTTAGAAGAGTTCTACATTGGAGGCAGGAAGATAAGAGGTTTTATATCCGCTATGACCTATGCCGCAACTACCTACAGCGTATTTATGATGGTTGGCTTAGTGGGGCTAGCTTACGCTTATGGAGTGGGCGCTTTAGGCTTCGAGCTAACGTACTTAATGACCACCCTGATTCTACTGTTTATCTTCGCGCCTAGATATTGGGTAGTAGGCAGGAAGCTCGGCCTCATCTCTCCAGCTCAGATATTTTCAGAAAGGTATAACAGTAAGTACGTCGGTGCCGTAATGGCTATACTATCTCTAGTTTTCCTAATACCTTACATGTCTATACAAGTTATGGGCTCGGCCTACCTATTGGACGCTCTTTCTAGAGGGGCTATCCCTTACTTTTGGGGGGCTACCTTTATAGTCGTAGTTATGACCATATGTGCGCTTTTAGGAGGCTTTAGAGGAGTCGCTTGGACCGACGCTCTTCAAGGCTTAATCATGATAACTACCTCTCTTGCCTTGTTAGCCTTTCTCATCAACCAGCTTGGAGGCTTAACGTCGTTTTTAAGTAAAGTAGAGGCGAACTACCCTAACCTCTTAACGGTTCCAGGTGATGGGTTCTTCACTTTCCAAACCTTTTTAACTTTAACTTTACCTTGGGCTTTCTTCGCTCTATCAAATCCTCAAGTTTCTCAGAGGCTGCTAATTCCTAAGGATAAGGGCTCTCTAAAGGTAATGGTAATAGGCTTCTTCGTATTCGGCTTTATATACACCTTAGTTTCCGTTACCTTCGGCTTCATAGCAAGAGCTTTCGATATAACTGCTGAAAAGGCAGATATGGCCATGCCTTTACTACTGCAATCCTACGTTCCCCCTCTCTTCGCTCTGATCGTCTTAATAGGCATCGTATCGGCCGGGGTAACGACCGTTAATTCGATAATGTTGACTTTAGCGTCTATGGTAGGTAGTGATATATATAGACCTTTTACCTCTAAACATTCCGAAAGGAAGGAACAGGCGATCGGCTTCGTAGTTATATTGGCCGAAGCCTTCCTGATATGGCTATTCGCCTTAATGAGGCCTGGCTTAATATCCCTCTTAGCGGTTATGGCATCGGCAGGCCTTTTAGTTCAAATACCGTCGATAATTGGAGGGATGTACTGGAGGAAGGGAACGGCTACCGCGGCTATACTTAGCATGTTGTTAGGCGCTACGGTAACAGCGCTTCTATACGTTCTAAAGGTAAAAATTTTAGGCTTCGGTCCTCCAATATTCGGCTTCTTAACGTCCTTAGCTATCTACATATGTTTAAGCTTAAGGGGGCCGAAAAGCGATTTCGTTGATAAAGTTAATCAATGGCTGAGAGAAGCCGGATTTCCATTTTAAATAGCGAAGATAAGCTGATATTGTAGATATAGCAGAGCGTACGCTATTAAGAACGTAACGATTGAAATAGGCGTACCTATTAAGATCCACTTCAACATCGAGAAAGATCCATATCCTCTCTTTTCAACATACCCAGCCGCTATGATGTTCGCCGTAGATCCAATTATGGTAGCGTTTCCACAGTAGGTTCCACCTATTAATAACATCCACCAGATAGGCTCTAAGGGCACGTTCGAAGTACTTCCTATAGAGTACACTACGGGAATTAGAGTAGCTACGGCTAATACGTTGTCCATGAAAGCCGTAAGAATACCGGCAACTCCTCCCATTAATAACATTAAAAACATGAGATCTCCACCTAATTCAGTTATGGCCTTTGCAATGAGATCGGTCACGCCGACGTACTTCAACGTTCCTACGCTCGAAAATAACAATAGAAAGTAGAGCAAGGTCCACCAGTCTACCTTCTTCTCAATTAAGTCTCTCGCCTTCTTCCTCTCTACAAATAAAACAGCTCCGGCTCCAATTAACGGAATCGCTAAGAGCAAGGTGTTCTTGGGCATATGGAATATCTCCTCTATATAGTGGTGCATAACTAAGCCAGCTATAACGGAAATGAATATTATAGAGGGGATTTTGAGATCTGAGAACTTAACTTCCTTGCCTTCCCCTCCATTGGTTAGAATAGCCGACCTAGGCGTCAACTTTACGGTTCTAGTTAGTAAAAGAACTCCTATGAGGGAGGTAAGCAACGTATTGAGTATCATGAGAGGCATAGGCCATCTTATAAAGTCTAGAGCCGTAAGCCCCGCTCTAAAGGCCACCATTACCCCTATAGGATTGCCTACGGGAAGAGCGCTGCTTCCTAAGTTCGTAGTAAATACTAAGAACATTATAAAGGGTAGCACCTTCTCTCCATCTACTCCATAAGATCGTAAGGTTCTCAACATGACGGCCATCATAAATAGGATAGACGTAACTTCATCTACTAAAGCGGCCATTATAGACGCCATACACAGCAATACGAAAAGCAAGGTTCTAGGTTTATTCACAAAGGGCTTCGATAAAACGCCAATTAACCAATCGAAGAACCCCTTGTCCTCTAAATACCCGATTACGGTCATCATTCCTACTAGGAATAGGATGATATCTAAGCTCGCGAACTCTATCAGGTGCTCTACATCTAAGACCTTAAACGCTAGCAGTAGGGATACGCCAGCTAAGGCGAAGGCGTTTCTAAAGGGCCAATAAAACAGTGAGCCTAGGATGAAGCTGAGGAAAATTACAACTGAAATGGACTGTTGGATATTCAGCTTTATGTATTGAGTAACGAAAGCGATTACACATAACGTTACGATGTAAACTATAGCCTTTCGCATCTAAACTACACTTCGTAGGTATTCAAATAAATTTTATATAAGCGTTTTTCTACAAGATTTACAAAAAATCCTTGTGATATTTTACAAAGTTTATTAAATATTCTTATCGAAATTAAAGATGTATCTTCATCATTAGGAGACCTTCCCTCGGGCGAAAGTACATATTGACTAAATAACATAAGTTAACCTTTTATATTTTTAGTTAACTTAATTTAATGTGAGAACGAAAGAACTTGCCCTAGCTTCATTATTTGCTTCCCTTACATCCCTAGGAGCTTATATCGTTGTACCTCTTTGGCCAGTTCCTATTACCATGCAGACCTTTTTCCTGTACTTAGCTATAGCAATCGGAGGATGGAAGGTAGCTACCTTAAGTCAAGTAATTTACTTAGCTATAGGCTTAGCCGGACTGCCGGTCTTCGCTGGAGGTAAATCGGGCGTTCAAGCTTTTCTAGGGCCTACAGGAGGGTATTTAATAGGCTTCGTATTTGCTGCCTTAACTGGAGGTCTGCTACTCGTTAAGGAAAAATCGAAGATACGTATACTAATCTCATTAATCGTAGCTACTTTCACCATCTATGTCTTTGGCTACCTATATTTATCTCTATGGCTACACTTAATTAAGGGAGAAGAAATCGCGAACGCTTTTTACACAGCCTTCACTGTAGGAATTCTGCCCTTCTTAATTGGAGATACCTTAAAGGTAATTGCGGCCTTTTCTATAGCATCAAATAAGAGAGTTAAAAGCCTAAGCAGTCTCCTTTAAATGGATAACATCGCCTGCTAGAACCTTTCTAACGCTGCCGTTAACATCGACTAAAAGGAATCCATTTTCGTCTATATCGATAGCTTTTCCCTTGAACTCCTCATCTAATCCTATTACCTTGACTAGCTTGCCTATAGTCCCTAACCTTTCCTTCACTTCCCTTAAGATCCGCGCTTCATCCCCTATTTTCATGTAAAGGAGATCAAGCTCATTTAGAACCTTAGCCGTCAATTCCGCTAAGTCTTGTTTTTCATTTAGAACATCGTATATCGAAGTAGCGTTTATTCCCCTCAGATTTCTCTTCTTAGAATTGACGTTAATACCTATTCCTAGAACCACATAGGATATCTTATCTGCTTCAACCTTCCCCTCTACTAAGATACCCGCGACCTTTCTTCCGTTCAAGAGTACGTCGTTTGGCCACTTCAATTTAACGTCTAAGTTCTTCAAGGCCTTAGCTACGGCTAGCCCTCCAATTAAGCTAAATAACCCTAGCTTAACTGGATGTAAATTTGAAGGCTTAAGGACGATGGACATCTTGAGATCGTCTACAGATGAGAGCCATATCCTACCTAACCTTCCACGTCCCCTCCTCTGTTTTTCGGCTATAATAACGAGGCCCTCTTTCTCTACCTCTGCTAACTCCTTCGCTACGCGTTGGGTGGAATCTAGTTCCTTGTAGTAGATAAAGCGCCTGCCTATAAGCTTAGTCCCCAACCTCTCTCTAATTCTCCAAGGATGAGGTAAGTTAGGCTGATATAGGAGCCTATATCCAAGCCTCCGAGCCTTCTCAACTTTGTATCCCAACTTCTCCAGCTTCCTTATAGCTTTCCAGATCGCTACCTTAGATACGTCTAGCTCCCTCGCTAGATCTTCTCCGCTTACGTAATCTCCTTTCCTCAACTTAAACCAAATGGAATCTAAAATAGACGGGGACGAAATCTTCACGAGGAGAGATAGTAATAGCTTAGATATGACCTTTACTCCAAGGGAAAAATATTTGTAATTTGGAATTCGATAAAGTCGCAATGGCGAAGAAGGTTCTCGTACTTATAATATCGAACGCGGGCTTAGGCTTAAGGTTCGCTAGAAGGGCTAAGGAGTTCATGAAAGATGTAAAGGTTGCGTTATGGGCTGAAGGGGAAGATCACGTAGCTAGCGGATGGGTTGACGATAGGCTGAAGGAGGTCATAGATAGCGGAATAGAGGTGGTTGCTTGTAGGAAACAGGCTGAAGGAAGGGGATACGAAAAGGCCTTGAGGAGGAAGAAAGTAAAGCTCGTATCGGTAAGCGAATACGTAAGTAAGGCTATTTTAGAAGGCCGTGAAGTACTAACCTTTTAACTCCTAGATCGACGAGCGCTACAACTTAAATAGTTCCCTTATTCGAAAAAGATACGGAGTTGTTAGCGGGCAAGCTCTTCAAGTTCGTAACTCCTTTATCTTTAGACGATATAGCGGCTCGATTAGAGAACTATAAAGTGGAAAGAGAGGACGTGGAATCGGGCTTAACCTTAGTTACCGAAGCTCAGCTTTTAGGGAAAACCGAAGACGGTTTAGAAGGCTTAATTTTCAAAGATCGAGTAATATACATAGGTAGCAGAGAAGGGAGAAAGCCCATCGTCTCAACTTTAAGGATCCCGATATCTTTTAAAATCGCAGGAGATGACGTCTTCCTGCTCATCACGGCTAAAAAGCTAATAGCAAACGAGTTAGCAAATGAATTAAGCAGAGTGATATTCATGAAGCCTGGATCTATAGTAGAGGCTAGGATAGACCCAAGCGTCTTTCTGGAGTATTACAGAGCGAGCATGGAGGATGCCAGAGTCGCCTTCTTCGATGAAGTAGACATACCTAATGTAAACGTACTAGCTTTATATGGAGAAGCCTTATCCGATACCGAGCTATTTAAGGAATATGAAAGACACGGTCTTCTCTGGTACATAGTGGTGAGATCTAGGAAGAGAGATATGATAGTAGGATTAACTAGGAATTGCGTTATAACGATATTCTCGAGAGCTTCCGAAGACGATCTGAGATCCTTCGCTTTCGAAGAAGTGCTTCCTCTACTACTAAGAACTAGGAATGAGAGGAAATGAGAATAGTGGAGGGCTATCCAGCCCTCCTCTTAGATAGGCATCTAATTATCGCCGATTTATATATAGGATATGAAATCGAGCTTAGGGAGAAGGGGATAAGCCTTCCATCGTTAGTTGATGAATTCCTATTAAAGCTTAGTGAATTAAAGGAAAGAACGAAGGCAAGAGAACTACACATACTGGGAGATGTGAAACACTCGGTAACCTCTCCTAAGCTGGAGGAGGTCATAGAGCTAACGAGGTTCTTCGATAAGTGCTTAGAGCTTTTCGAAGCCGTTCACGTAGTTCCGGGGAATCATGATGGAAGCTTAAGCAATTATATAACTAAGGAAGTTAGGCTGTACAGCCCCAGAGGAACGATCTTAAAGGTAAAGGGAGTGAAGTACGGGCTCTTACATGGGCATGCCATACCAACGAGAGAGGTCCTTAGATCTAAGGTGTTAATCGTAGCACATTTACACTTCAAGCTCAAATACCAGAACTTGAAGATTCCGGTATGGCTTAAAGTCAAACAGGAAGATAGACAGATAGTCTTCATCCCTCCATTTAACACCTACTTGCCAGGCCAGCCTTTAGGATTGGATGCACCCACCTTACCCTTCATTCCTCAAGATAGACTTTATGAGGCCGAAGTTTATACCCTAGAGGGCTATTACCTAGGTAGGATAAAGGAGCTAGATAGAGCTATAATTGAGGTAGAGGGGGATTGAAACACATTGGATAACGTTTATCTTTACTTATTCGTTAAGGATAAATTGAAAGTGAAGATCGCTTTAATCGTTTTACTGCTCTTGTTACCTACGGTACAGGTCGTAGCGTACGAACATCAAGATGAAGGCTACTATATAGTCTTCCTAAGGGAAAGCTGTAACGATCCGATGTACGTTATCTCTCGATTTTTAGGTAGCTTTCCACTCAACGTCGTCAGCTACCTTCAATATCTAGGTCCCGGATTTATAGTAAAGGCAAATGAAGGAAGCGTTAAAGCCATATCGGATAACCCGCAAATCGAAGCAATCTTCCGATCCAACAAGGTATCTCTTGAACCCTTAAGGGTAAAGGACCTCCTTCAGAACTTCTCCTATTACAGAGGGTGGAAGTATACCGGAAGAGGAGTTAAGGTAGCGGTTATAGATACTGGTGTAAACTACACGTTAAAGCCTCTCGGAGGGAAGCTAGGGGTAAAGGTGATCGGAGGGTACGATTTCGTAGATAAGGACGAAGACCCCATGGACGTAGAAGGACATGGTACGGCTGTAGCTAGCATAATAGCCGCAAATGGTTCAAACTTCAAGGGGGTAGCTCCGGATGCGAAGATACTAGCTTACAGGATATTTAGACCAGGAAAGGAGGTGGAAACTTACCTAATAGTAGAAGCGATAGAAAAAGCCCTAGACGATGGAGCCGATATAGTTAACTTAAGCTTAGGAGGGGGGATAAGTGAAAGGCTTCTCTGGATCGTAGGACATAGAGCCTTAAAGAAGGGTGTTCTACTGGTTGCCGCCGCAGGCAATAAAGGCCCGGATATCGATACCATTTACGTCCCCGCCTCCTTACCTACGTACATAGGAGTGGGGGCGACGACCTCTCCTTGGTCTAACATCGCGTTTGCCGAGCTAAAGGCGGGAAGAACGTGGATTGAAAGCGCTAGAGCTATGAACAACAGCCCTATAGGAACCGTAGAGGGAGAGGTAGTCAACGTTGACCACGGAAGGGAGGTAGATGTTAGATATCTAGATCTCAAGGGAAAGGTAGCGGTCTCCTTTAGGGATAGGAGGACTTACTTCGGAGAAATGGAGTACAACGTAGCTAGAAAAGGGGCAATTGGTTTAATAGTAGTTAACGATGAAGACATCAGCTTTGGAGGATGCTTAGTCCATCCTATCTTAAAGGAAAAATATAGGCCTAAGATCCCTTCCGTTACCGTTTCTAAATCGGATGGAGAACGGATTTTGAAAATTGGCTACGTTAGCTTAGAGGTATTTAGAACGAACGGTACGGTCCTCCCCTCTCCTTTCTCATCTAGAGGTAAGGACGATCCGTTTTTAATTAAGCCGGATGTGGTGATTTACGGAGAGGACGTACCGGCGTTAACCAAGAGAGGGATAGCCCTACTTTCAGGTACTAGCCTATCTACTCCTCAGATTTCAGGAGCTCTAGCTCTCCTAATTGAAAAGTACGGGAGGTTAAGCTTAGCTAAGGCCCTTTCTCTACTCATGTTATCATCTCAACCCTTACGTAGAGATCGCGAGCCCTATCCTCCTTACGTTCAGGGAGCTGGATTGGTAAATATAACCAAAATGCTCGTCCTTCCCTTCTATTTAGATCCTCCATACGCTATACTATATCCCTCGCCTACGGAGGAAGACGAAGTTACCGTCAAGATAGTTCCATTAGGTGAGTATAGGAGAGTTGAAATCGAGGGAATCCTCAACGTAACCATCCTATCCAGAGAGAGCTTTAGCATTAAAGCTAACTATAGCTCCGGCGGCTACTACTACCTAAAGGTGAAATGTGAAAGTATTGAGGCAAATTACCTAGTAAAGGTGGTACCGTCCAACTTAACTATAAAGGTTGAAGGAAACTACGTCCTCTTGAATAACCTAGAGAACGGAACGAAGGTTAAGGTAAAGGTGGTAACGCCCAGCGGAGATGTTGAGGAAGTAGAAGGATACGCGCCTAAAGTAGGACCGATAACCTTTCCTGAGAAAGGGGAATACTGGATAACCGCGGAGTCGGAAGGGCAAAGGGGCTATCTCAAATACCGTCTTCAAGCTATAGAAGTGGAGATCGAAAACCCTCCTCCTTACCTACCGGCTTATCTCCTTACCTTCATATCGATATACGCCTTAGCTATTTGGGCGCTTAAGGTTAAAGGCCGAGGATTACGCGAGGCCTCTTCCTCCTAAGGAGGTTTATCCTTTTAAGAACGCCTTCCCTGATCTCCTCGATGCTCTTGAACTTCCTCACTATCCTCCCCTTAACGATTAACGGCTTGAGCAAGGGCTCGTACCCCTCAGGAGGTTTAACTCCCGCTGGAAGCAGTAGATCCGTAAAAGTATCCCAATTCCTATAAACCTCTTTCTTACCCGATAGATCTCCTCTCTTAGCCTTAGGCTTCATCACCCCATCCTCCTCTACTTCAACTACCTTCATATTGAAGTCTATAGTTGGAGCATCTGAAACGCTCGTCCCCACTCCAAAGCCATCTACTACGTCCTTAAGCTCTACGATCTCCTTTTCATCTATCCCTCCGGAAATGAATACCTTCACCTTCTTCCCTCCTCTGATGTTAAGTTCCCACCTCACTTCCTCAATTATCTTCTTCCACTCTCCTCTTCTCGTACTAGGCGTATCTAACCTTATTCCGTAGAGCCTATCCCCTAAGGTCTCCCAGGCCATTATAGCCTCGGTCTTCTCGTCGTAAAGCGTATCGGTCAAGGCGATCCTAGGCACGTCTGGAGGAACGGCCTCATCGAAGGCTTTCCAAGCATCCTCCTGTCTCTTAAAGCAGAGTATGAAGCTGTGGGGCATCGTTCCGGATCCCTTTATTCCTATTAACTTCGCGCCCAGCACATTGCTCACTCCATCGAATCCAGCTATATACGCAGCTCTTTCAATTAAGGGAGCTAAAGCTGGATGAGCTCTCCTAGTACCAAAGCTTAAGAGTATTTTATCATCTCCGGCTAAAAGCCTAATCCTAGCGGCTTTAGTTGAATATCCGCTTGAGGAGCATAAAAAGCCTAAAATTGTGGTCTCAAACCTAGCGAGTTCTGCATATCCTCCCTGAATTCTCATGACCGGCTCGTATGCAGCCGATTCCTTTGAAGTTAAGAATACCTCTCCTTCCTCCATAGCCCAAGCGTCTACCGGTAAACCGGTTAGTACCTTTGCGACTTCGTATATGCCTGTTACAATTCCCCATTCATCAGGATAAGGTACCCTTCTAGTGTATATCTCCATCGTAACCTTGGGGTTTATCCCCAACTTTCTAAAAGCAAGTTCAGTATTTATGAAGTAGTAATCCGTAACGTTACCCTCCTTTATTTCGTCCTCTCTAGCTATCCAAAAAAACCTATCTGGAAGATCGTTCATCCCATAGAAGTTTAGAAAGCCTTAATAAAAACTATTTGCCCTTTTCCATATTTTATAAGTAAAAAGTAAGTAATCTGTCTCTTATAC
>CALBHZ010000119.1 GCA_937892815.1 uncultured archaeon
GTGGAGATGAAGGTTAAAATTTCATATAAGCCCCAGTATCTATCTCCAGATTTCGAAGGCACCGTTCAAGAGCTACTAGATACTACTTTAGGAGATAAATGGACATCCAGCCAGAACATGTCGCAGCTTATCAAGCCTCTCGGCGTAGATCGTCTTCTAGAAAAAGAGGTAAAGAGCCTGAGTGGCGGAGAGCTTCAAAAGGTAGCGGTTACGATATGTTTACTTAGAGATGCGGAGCTCTACGCTTTAGACGAGCCTTCCGCCTTCACGGATATAGAGGACAGGATAGCGATGGCTAAAGCTATTCAAAGATACGTAAAGAACATGGGTAAATCCGCTATAGTCATAGATCACGATGTAATGCTCATCGATATAGTCTCCGATTCGCTTATAATATTTAGTGGAGAGCCTGGAAGGTTAGGTAAAGCGAGTAAGCCCTTGGGAAAAGAGGAGGGAATGAACTTCTTCTTAAGAGAGCTAGGCATTACGTACAGAAGGGACTTAAACACTGGTAGGCCGAGGGTAAATAAGCCGGGGAGCAGGCTAGATAGGGAACAGAAAGCTAAGGGACAATATTATTACCTTAGCAGAGCTGAGTAGAAATGGGTAGGTTGTTAAAGGAGCTCATGAAAGATATCTTAACGAAGGAGGAGCTGGATAAGCTGTACAGCGGTCTAGATATAATCGGAGATATAGCCATTTTTAAGGTACCGGACGAGCTCTCTAAGTACAAGTCCGTAATTGGAGAGAGGATAATAAGTAGGTTGAAAAACGTTAAGAGCGTTTGGTGTCAGGTAGGCCCCGTATCTGGAGAGTATAGGATAAGAGAGCTTGAACACGTAGCTGGCGATAACAGGAGCGTTACCATTTACAAAGAGCATGGATGTATTTTCAAGGTCGATATAACGAGGGTATACTTTAGCCCTAGACTTAGCGCCGAGAGGCTTAGGATAGCTAAATTAGTAGAGGAGGGAGAGACCGTTTTCAATATGTTCGCGGGAGTAGGGACCTATTCTATAATAGTAGCCAAGAAGAAGAGGAACGTTAAGGTATACAGCTCTGAAATAAATCCTGACGCCTACTCTCTTATGATCGAGAACATAAGGCTAAATAAGGTCGAGGGAAAGGTAATTCCGCTCTTCGGGGATTCCTCTAAACATGCGGAAGACCTGAAGGGCACGGTAGATAGGGTAATTATGCCTTTGCCGGAGAAAGCCAAGGAATTCCTTCCTAAAGCTCTTCTAACCTTGAAAAAAGGGGGCTGGATCCACTATTACACACACATACCTTATGGAAAAGGAGAGGATCCTATAGAAAAAGCTAAAGCCGAGGTACTTGGGCTCAAGGTAGTCTTCGGAAGAGTGGTTAGAGAAGTAGGGCCTAGACTCGCTCAAGTGGTATTAGATTTAAGAGCCGACTAAGTACCTCAAGATAGACCATGCAAGCAATCCAGCGACCCTAATTGGCTCTGGATATCTTCCTTGTAGCAAGAACGAATTAATCACTGCTTTGGCCTCCTTCTTGGTTAAACCATATCTCCTAATGAATACCTTCTTTCCCGTTTTTAGGATGACCTCTTCCCTCTTCCCAAGTTTATTGTACATTTCCAGCTTTCTTTCCCATCTATCTGGAAAATGTCTCTTAATAGCGTCTTCAAGTCCTCTACTCTCCCTATAGCTTAAGGATATCAGGGGGACCTTCGTCTCTTCATATACCTTTTCTAAATCGATTATATTGTAAAGGCTAATTACAGCTCCTGAAATCATAATAACGTTTACGTCCTTCCTTCCCAGCCTCTCATATAGCTCTAATACTCTATCCGTTGCATCGTCTCCCTCTAACTCTGGTCTTGAAAAGGAAAAGCCATCTATTATCAAATCCTTCCTCATTACTACCCCTGCTAGAACGCTTTTCCTACCTAACCTTCTATTAAAGGATTCAGCTATTCCTAAGGCCCTCAAACCTTTTTTAAACGGATGTGCCCTCATTTCCCATCACCATTTCACATATGACTTAGAGGAAAATTGAGGAAATTCCTCATACGGGATCGTTCCAACCTGCTCATGTTTAAGAAGGGATGTCCCAAGAAACATGTAAGTTGTGGGACAGCTCGCTCCATTCCTTTATTATAGTGCAAAAAGCCCAAATTAATGTCTTTTCATCTCAAAGGCGACATAAACTATATAAATGGGATTTTTTAAGCGAAAAGTCATTAAAGTATATATTGTATTATATCTTAGTTAAAGTAAGAGTAGCGGTTGATACCTAGGGTAGTCAGGTACATACTCAAGAGAATATTAATGCTCTTCCTCGTGGTCGTTATAGCTACCTATATAACGATCTTAATAGCGAACGCAGGTGGTTACGTTGATGAAATAATTAAAAGCGAGATACAATTTAATGTAGCAATGTACGTACAAAATAATCCGGCTTACAAAGGCCTACCGCCAGAAGAACTTAAAAAGCTAATAGATTCGATGGTAGAAACACAACTTAAATTAAGGGGCCTCGATCAACCGTTCTTCATTAGGAGCTTCTACTACTTAGGCAATGCGTTAACCCTGAACTTAGGCAGATCGTATTTTATGACGAGCGATAGCGGATCTAGGATGGTAAGGCTTATAATACTAGAGCGGTTGCCTCAAACGATCTTGCTATTTACTACGGCAACCGCTCTCCTCTTCTTCATTCAATTATTGGGAGGTCTATACTTATCTGGAAAGTATGGTAAAAGGATTGATAGGATATTGGTTAATCTAGCTCCTATATCGTCGATGCCTGGATGGTTCTTCTTAATTCTCTTAATCCTCATATTTTATACGTGGTTGCACTTACTCCCTCCTTCCGGTTTAGTAGATTACCCTCCTCCTCCTGATCCATTTAGCTACTTCTTAAGCGTTTTAAAGCACATGATCCTTCCGCTATCTGCCTGGTTAATATCTTACACGTGGATAGGGATCTACAATATGAGGAACTTCTTCCTCATATTTTCCACGGAAGATTACGTAGAGGTCGCGATAGCTAAGGGAGTCCCACCTGGTCAAGTAAGGAGGAGGTATATATTAAGGCCTTCTCTTCCTCCTATAATTACTAACCTCGCACTAGCTCTCATTAGTTCGTGGATGGGCGCTATAGTGACGGAAACCGTGTATGAGTGGCCAGGGCTAGGGTACACCATAGCTCAAGCAATAGGCTTTATGGACGCTCCGGTTATAATAGGAGTAACCGTAATGTACGCGTACTTACTCGCCTTTACGGTCCTAGTACTCGATATAATCTACGGCTTCCTAGATCCTAGAATAGGGGCGGCAGGCAGATGAGTTCCGCTGAATTCGGCTTAAAGGGTACCGTAAGGGAGCTTTTAAGATACAAGGGAGCCGTTTTGGGGTTAGCTATAATAATCGTCCTCGTTTCCATCTCCATCTACGCTGTAGTAGCGATACCGTACGATAAAGCCGTAGAGCAGTGGAGGGAAAGCGGATACTGGATTAAAAACCCTAAGAACGCGGCTCCGGAATGGATCAATTACTTCTCCGGTAAGAAGTTACCTAAGAGCATATACCTATCTGGAGAGGGCAAGGTAGTTAGAGATGGAGGGAGATCGAAGCTCGTATTCGAGTATAGCTTCGGGTACTATTATGACGATTTCCCATCGGAAATAATACTATTCGTAAATTCCAATGTAACTAGATCGTTCTACCTTAAGGCGAGCTTCCTCAGACCAGATGGCGATCACATCTTCCTTGGGAAGTATAGGATAAAGAAGGGGGAGAATAGGATATACGTAACTAACAAGCTTGACTTAGAAGCTAGTTTAGAGAAGCACGTAGAGGAAAGGCTGGGAGCGAAGCCTAACTTCTCTATAACGATAGAAAAAGCGCTCTTTCTGGCTTATACGGGGAAACAGGAGGTCTTGAAGGGAGGCTATAAAATAAAATTAGAGGCATTAACGAACGCTACTAATAAGGACGTAAGTTGTGAAGTGGTAATTTACGGCAAGGTTCATGGATTAACCGGAACCGATCACTTGAGGAGGCCGTTATCTATCGCTCTAATTTGGGGTACTCCGGTAGCGTTGTCCTTTGGAATAACCGCCGCGACCTTGATAGTACTGATGCAGCTAATAATAGCTACGATAAGCGCTTGGTTTGGCGGTAGGGTTGACATGGCTTTACAGAGAGTAACCGAAGTGTATATGGTCTTACCGTTCCTGCCTACTCTCATTATGATATCGCTCTTCTATAGGATAAGTATATGGACCCTCTTATTAGTGGTAATCGCGTTGAGTATATTCGGCGCAAACGTTAAGACCATGAGAGCGTTAGCTATGCAGATAAAGACGTATCCATACATAGAAGCGGCTCAAGCATACGGAGCGAGTAGCTTAAGGATAGTCTTCCTCTACATGATTCCGAAGATGCTTCCCCCGGTTATACCTAGCATAATATTAAGCGTACCCGATTTCGTCTTCCTCGAAGCCGTCTTATCCTTCTTCGGTTTAGGAGATCCGTTGTTACCGACATGGGGGAAGCTACTTCACGATGCCTTGGAGAACGGAGCGCTCTACAAGGGGCTTTACTACTGGGTATTAGAGCCTTCGGCGTTACTAGTGTTAACCGCCTTTTCGTTTGCGCAGATAGGGTTGGCGCTCGATAAGATCGTTAATCCAAGGCTAAGGGAGATATGAGCTTTCCCATCCTATCTGTAAGGGGTTTAAAGCTGTACTATAGGAGTAGAAGAGGGATAGTGAGAGCTGTAGATGACGTCGACTTCGACTTAAATAGAGGGGAAACCTTAGCTATAGTTGGAGAGTCGGGCTGTGGGAAGAGCTCAACTGCTCGATGCCTCATTAGGCTACTACCTAGGAACGTTGAAAAGTACAGCGGGAATATAACGATAGACGGCATAGAGGTAATGAGCTTAAGAGATGAAGAGTTCAATAATAAGATAAGGTGGAAGAAGATCTCCATGGTTTTTCAAGGTGCGCTTAACGCGCTTAACCCCGTACTAAAGGTTGGAGATCAAGTTGCAGAACCCTTAATCCTCCATAAGAAGATGAGCAAAAAGGAAGCTCTAGAAATAGCGAGGAGGATGATAAAGGCCGTAGGCATTCCCGAAGGCTTCGTAAATAGATATCCCTTTGAGCTAAGCGGAGGTATGAGACAAAGAGTTGTTATAGCTATGTCGTTAGTAACCGATCCCGAAATAATAATACTCGACGAACCTACGTCCGCTCTCGACGTCATAACCCAGGCGAATATTATGAACATGCTTAAGAGGTTAAAGGCCGAGAAGAAATTCAGTTATATATTGATTACTCATGACATAGGACTATCGAGCGAGCTCGCCGATAAGGTAGCAACGATGTATGCCGGACAGATCGTTGAACTAAGTAGAGCAAGCGAATTCTACAAAGAACCGTTACATCCTTACGCGAAGTCGTTAATGGCAAGCGTACCCACCTTGAGGGAGGATAAAGAGCTTAGATCGCTTCCAGGAGAACCTCCAAGCCTCATAGATCCTCCTAAGGGATGTAGGTTCCATCCTAGATGTCCTTACGCAAAGGATATCTGTAGGGAGAAGGAGCCTCCATCTATTGATGTAAACGGCCATATGGTGAAGTGTTGGCTTTACGGGTGAGAATGTTTGTTATTAGATGTAAGGGAACTTAAGAAGTGGTTTGAGGTAAAGAAGGGATTATTCGGTAGAAAACAGTATGTTAAAGCCGTCGATGGCGTGAGCTTTCAGCTTGATAAGGGAGAAGCGATATCCATAGTAGGGGAAAGCGGGAGCGGGAAAACCACGCTTGGAAAGACGATACTTAGGCTTTACGAGCCAACTGATGGACGCATATATTTCGAAGGAAGAGATATAACTAGGCTAAAACGGAATGATCTAAGGTGGTATAGGAAAGAGACAAGCTTAATACAACAGGATCCATTCGGAGCCTTTGCCTCTCATTTTTCGATATACAGGATCTTAAAGGAGCCCCTAATTGTCAATAAAGTTACGAAGGAAGAAGAGGAGAGAAGAGAGAGGATATACAACGTCCTCAGGGACGTTAAGCTCGATCCAGAGGAATTTGCGTTTAAATATCCGCATATGCTTAGCGGAGGCCAGTTGCAGAGGATTGCGATAGCTAGGGCCTTAATACTTAAGCCAAAGCTCGTTATTGCCGATGAACCCGTTTCCATGTTAGATGCTTCGGTGAGGGTAGATATACTAACGCTAATGAGGGAGTTACAAAAGAAGCATGAAATAAGCTTTATGTACATAACTCACGATATAGCAACTACACGATATTTCTCTGATAGGATCGCTATAATGTATGCTGGCCATATGGTGGAAATGGCTTCAACAACCTCCTTACTGAAGGAGCCCTTGCATCCGTATACTAAAGCGTTACTAAATGCTATCCCTGATCCGGATCCAGAAAACAGAAGGAGGTATAGAGATGTCCCTCCAGGAGAACCTCCAAGCCTCATAGATCCTCCTAAGGGATGTAGGTTCCATCCTAGATGTCCTTACGCAAAGGATATCTGTAGGGAGAAGGAGCCTCCATCTATTGATGTAAACGGCCATATGGTGAAGTGTTGGCTTTACGGGTGAGAATGTTCGATAAGAAGTCTTACAAGAAGTTCTTAGCTTTAGGTCTTTTGACCTTCTTCCTAACTATCATGTTGGGAGTTTACACCATGTATTACAAATCTCCTCATTATCGATTCGATATTAATTTTTCAGTAAGTAAAACGCAAGAGTTTAAAGTACAGCTTCCGAAACTATCATCGAAAATATACTATGAATTGACGATTACGAGCTTTACAACACCAACAAATATAGTCATATCCTTCGTAAGTGAAAACGGACGGGCAATAAAGAAGATACCTATTAGCGTATCTTCTCAAGGTTCTGAGTTTAAGGGCTGGATCGTGTTATCAAACGCCCCATTTGAATTAAGAATATCTTCTAATGAATACGCTCCAGTGGAAGGCTACATTCGGATTTATTACAGTAAAATCGAGCAAACGCAGCTAACTTCTCTCGTCATTTCGCAGATCTTATTTTGCTTCTCAGCCTTAGCGTTTCTCTTTATAGCTATTCAACGATACGTAGCTCGTAAAGCAGGTTCATCCAATGAGAAAGGCTCTTAAATGACCCCTAAAAAATTATTAATCGCGCTAAAACATATCAAAATTTAAAGTGTAAAGTGAAGGGAAAGGGAAAAATGAGCTCTCCTTGGAAAGGCTTAAATACTAAAATTTTTCTTAATCACATGTTATGAAAGCTAAGGCGGCCATTCTCCTGCTATCTATCTTAGCTATCACCGCTCTCTGCGCACCCTTCTCCGCCTCCATAAGCCGCGCGCAAACGAACGATCTTGAAATAAACGAGTATGGTTGGGTTGACGAAGTGGTATTCTTTCCGGAGGAGGACAGAGCCAAGGCGGTAGACATGCTTAAGAAGGGAGATATGCACGTTTACTTTATAGATATATCCGATCCGATACTCTTCAAGACCATAAAAGAATCTAAGGAGCTTACTTACGACGTCTCTTACGGTCTATACTTTGAGCTAACGTTCAACCCGTATGGTCCTGTCTTCAAGAACGGAGAGCTGAACCCGTTTAACGATACGAGGATAAGGGAAGCGATGAACTACCTAGTAGATAGGAATTACATTGTCGATGAGATAATGGGAGGACTAGGTTCTCCAAAGTACACATGTGTTGTAAAGGCCTTGCCTGAAGGCCAAAGATATCTCGACGTTCTGGATGATATAGAGGAGAAGTATTCCTACGATTTCGATAAGGCCAAAGCCATCATAACTGAAGAGATGGAGAAGCTGGGAGCTACCTTAGTAGATGGAAAGTGGTATTATAACGAAAAGCCTGTTGTAATAAAGTTCATAATAAGAACTGAGGATGCGAGGAAGCAGATAGGAGACTACGTTGCCAATCAGTTAGAAAAGCTCGGATTTACCGTAGAAAGGATGTATAAGACGAGTAGGGAAGCGTCTCCTCTATGGATTGGGGGAAATCCCGCGGATGGTCAATGGCACATCTACACTGGAGGATGGATAACTACTGCAGTAACTAGAGATGATTCCGATAACTTCCAGTTCTTCTACACACAAGACTCACTCATGTCGTTCTCCCCGCTATGGAGATCTTATACACCAGATCCAGCTTTTAGAGAAGTTGCTAGAAAGCTAGCAAATAAGGAGTTTACTTCTATGGAGGAAAGAAATGAGTTAATGAAAGAGGCCTTCTACATGGCTATGAAAGATTCGGTAAGGGTATGGCTGGTAGACCAAGTTTCTATATGGGTTAAACGAGCTGAAGTAGAAGCCGTAGCGGACTATGCTGGAGGATTTCCTGTAAGAGCCTGGCCATATACGATAAGATTTAAGGATAAAGTCGGGGGCACTCTCAAGATAGGAAGCTCAGATGTTGCAGTAGATCCATGGAACCCGGTCGCTCCATCCGATTGGGTTTACGATGTAGCGGTATACCAAGCGGCGATGGACTTCGCCTTTATAACTCATCCCAAGACAGGTCTTCCCATACCTATAAACGTAGAGAGCGTCACCGTTGAGGTTCAGAAAGATCTTCCGGTCTATAGAAATCCAGAGAGCAAGGAGTGGCTCTCCTTTTCGTACGTAGACAAGGTAACGGTTCCGCCCGATGCGTGGTATGCATGGGACGTAAAGAACAAGAGGATGATCACCGCTGGCGAGGCTGGCGTAACTACGGCTAAGGCTAAGGTAGTTATTAACTACGGAGATATAGCCGGTAAACCGTATTACCACGACGGCTCTCCCAAGAGCATCGCTGACTGGTTAATAGACTTCATAATCAGATTTGAAAGAGCTGATAGTTCAAGTCCTCTATTCGACGAATCTTGGGTAGCGCCCTTCGCATCTTGGAGGGATCAGTTCGTAGCTTGGAGAATAGTTAGCGAGAAGCCACTAGTAATAGAATACTACACTAACTACACTACTCTAGATGCGGAGCTTGTTGCTATGTATGCATATGGAGGGGTAGAGCTATGGCCCTCTATTCCATGGCATGTATACGCTATAGGCATATTGGCGGAGGAAGAGGGGAAGTTGGCCTTTAGCGCTAGCAAGGCTGAAGCGAAGAATGTAGAATGGATGAACTACGTAGGAGGTCCAAGCTTAGAAATACTGAAGGCCGAATTAGATAAGGCCGTAGAAACGGGCTACATACCGTTCAAGGAGTTCTTAGGCAAGTACGTTACGGAAGAGGAAGCTAAAGCTAGGTACGCGAACCTCCAGAAGTTCTACAAGGAGCACGGACATTTCTGGGTAGGAGACGGACCTTACTACGTAGATAGAGTAGATGTAACGGCTCATACAGCTACGCTCAAATCGTTTAGAACATTAGCCGCTACGTACGGTCGCGGAGAGGTTTCATTGCCCGCCGTTACGGAGCTAATAGTAGGCATGCCGGTCAAGCTATCAGGAAAGTTCGTCGATAGCGTAACTGGACTACCGTATGCAAACCTCAAGTTAGACGTACTTATGAGCAAAGACGGTGGAAAGACCTGGACTAAGATAGATGAGACGAGCACCGATCAGTACGGCATGTTCCAGTACATAGCGATTCCAGACGCACCTGGAACTTACACGTACAAGCTCTACTTCCCAGGCTCTGAAAAGGTGCCTGAGCTATCGAGCTCTCCCGTTTCCGTAACCGTAAAGAGCTTAAGCGATGTACTAGCCCCTCAATTCTCAAAGATAAGCTCCGATATGAACAGCCTCATAAGCGAGAACCAGAAGTTGAAAGACGAGATTTCAGCGCTCAGAGCGCAACTAAGCACCGTCATGTCGATAGCTGTAATAGCCATGATAATAGCCATAATCTTAGGTGTTGCAGCCATATACATTGGAAGAAGGAGATAATTTCCTTACCCTATTTTTTATTATTTGGAATTAATTTATGATATTATTCCTTTTTATTACTACAGGCGCTTCTCTCAAGTACCCTAAAAGCCTTTTTACGGCCAAAATAAATTCCGAAGGCCTCTTATATTCTAAAATCCTCGCAACCTCAGGACCAAACAATATGCCGGCTTCTCGTAGCCTTTCCATCTTCTCCTTAATCCCTCCTTCTTTACTTAATCCCAATTTTTCACAAGCCTTATTTAACACTTTATTGGCTGCATTTAAGGCCAAGTTTACGGCTCTTTCAGGATCTTCTCTAACTTTCTCACATGCTAAAGCTACTAAGCTTTCTGCCTCTTTATCCCTTATATCTACAAAATATGTAGTGGTTACGACCGTTGGTCGGTACTGAATATACGTTATGCTGGTTTTAAAAACGTAATACAAAAAGGCTATGGATATAGCAAAGGCTAGAGAATACGCAAACCATACAGATAAAACGAGCATATCTATCTCCATGCTACTCTAATATATATTTAGAGCGACTCAGATTAATGCCTTTTCCCTCACCTATCGGGCGTAACTCTGATTCTTCATCGTCGCTAGCTTAACTTAAGTAAAGCTCATATTTATCTATTCGCGATCTAGGAGTTCGATTACGTCCTTAATAAGCTGGATCTCTCCTATTAAGAAATCTGGCCCTGATAATATAAGCCTCTCCTTTAACCTTTCTACGGCGGGAATTCCCACGCTTATAATCCCAGCCCTCTTAGAAGCTAGTATATCAACGGGAGAATCCCCTACCATTATAGCATTTTTAACGCCCATCGCTTCCATAGCGAGCTTGATTCCCTTAGGGCTAGGCTTCATCTCTTCAATATCGTCTCTCGTTAGAAGAAGATCGAAGAACTCCTCAATCCCCAACCTCTCATTTAGTATTTTAATGGCGTTTAGACAGTTATTAGTAACTAGAGCTAGCTTAATTTCCCTCTTCCTCAACCACCTTAAGGTCTCTCTAGCTCCTCGAACGAAATTGGCCTCTCTTGCCGCTTTTACTTCGTATTTATCTAGAACTCTATAAACCTCTTTCTTAAATCCCTCGAATCCATCACCTAACATCTCCTTTGCTTTTTCCAATAGCTCAAATATAGGAACTTTAGTAGGATCCATGTTTAAACCCGTTTTTGCGATTACCCTTCTCAAATCCCTTTTTCCAGAAGCTACGTCTATCTTGTACTCTATTATAGTACCATCTAAATCGAATATTACGGCTTCTACTTTCAACCAATCACGGTAAATCGTTACCTACTTTATAATCTTATCCATTTCAATGCTTAAAAATCTACGAAGAGTGCAAAACTCGCACTCATGAGTAACCTTTATAGAAATTTAAACAACTTTAAAGACACTTAAATAGTTAAAATAAACTTTTAATAATACACGTTATGAAGATTTCTATTGATGAGAAGGGCTCACCTCGAACTTCCGTATATTGCCTTAGTTGCATCGCTATACGCTTTAGGGAAGCTCGCTACGGCTTTCATTCCAACTCCTTGGGGAACCGGACAGCTCTTAATCTTCATAATTATCCCAGTTTTCTTCGCCTTTTACATGAAGCCTTTAAGCATAGGACTTGCTGCCGCTCTGGGCACTTTCATAGGAGATTCCGTCTTCCTGACATCTTTTGGATTAACCAATCCACTATTAAGCTTAATAGCCGGGGTTCCCGCGAACTTCGTAGGCTTTTACTTAATGGCGTGGTGGTTTAGGAAGTTTAAGAGCTGGAACGCTTTCGCTCTAGGCTCATTCATCTCCCTCTTAATCGGAAACTTCATAGCCGCGGCAGGGGTCGTCTTCTACCTATCCATGTTCATACCATCTTTAATCGTAGGAGGGTTAGATGTAAAACTCGCATTGATACTGGGCTTTACATTATTTTGGCACGTAACGATGTACCCTCTCGTAATAATTCTCAATCCAATTATATTTAAGTTAGCGAATCCATACGTAAGCAGCAAGCTGAGAGGGCTAACTCCTCCTACTTGGGCGTTATCAAAGCCATCTTTTGGCTTACCCATGTTCATCATAGCTCTATTTTTCGTAGCCATCTTCGGGCTTTTACAGTTCACTGGGATAGGAGAAGCTCTATCAATAGCATCTCCAACCGGAACTAAGGAGACCCTAGCCTTCCTTTCCTTAGCTTGTTCAATTATAAGCTTCATAGCGCTTACCTTCACATCCATCTCTAAGAGGTAGCCCTCAAATGAGAGTCGTAGTGGAGACCCCATTAGCCCTAACATCTTTCTTCCAAGTAGTTAAGAAAAATGGAGAGGTAGGAGCGAGGGGAGGCGGCTTTATACTACATACCCCTCTGAGAACCGTAGTAAAGGAAGGAAAAGGCAGGGTAATAATAAATGGAGAAGAGGTAAGGGATAGTACTAGTGGAAAGGCCTTATCCCTATTCTTTGAGGACAACTCTCCTTCTATGAGCGTAGATGTTATACATGAAGTACCAGTTCCGATAGGAGCCGGCTTTGGAACTAGCGGATCCGGCGCTTTGGGAGCCGTAATAGGCACCTCATTACTACTTTCCGGGCCTGAAGACTACTATAAGCTAGCTCGTTACGCTCATGATGCTGAGATAATTATGGGAACTGGACTGGGTACGGTCTCAAGCATCTCTTCCATGCCTACGGGTGCAGGACTTCTAATAGAGCCAGGTCCTCCAGGAAAGGCGGTTTTTCTACCCTTAATATTCAATGAAGAATCGTATCGCATTCTATATATCGTATTTTCGTCTAAGAGCACAAAGAAGGTGCTATCATCCAAAAAAGCGGTAAAAAGGTTATCTAAAGCTGGGGAAAAGGCTCTAAACATTGTAGAAAATGATCCTAAGTTAGAGGTACTTTTAAGCGCCGCTAGAAAGTTTGCTGAGGAATGTGGAATAGTAGAAAGGCATCTCTTGTCCTTATCGGAGAAGCTGAGGGAAATGGGAGCTTTAGGAGCGGCTCCTAACATGATAGGAAACGCGGTTCACGCGTTAATTGAAAGGGATAAGGCATTAGGGGTTCTCCGTAAACTAAAGGTTCTCTATCCTAATGCTCATATTGGGTCGAGTAGAATTGGGAAAGGATACGTAAAGATCAAAGTGCTTAGATAGACATACTTAAATAAAGAACGGAGACACCTTTAACAGTATGTCGGATTTCATTACTCAAATACTACTATTCCTAAACACTGCATATCAATTCTTAGTGGATTTAATATCTAAGATATTAGAGGAAACAGTTTTGAAATCCAATCCTGCTCTCTCTGAACAATTCGGCCAAGGTATAACTCTACTCGTAACTCTAACCGCAGTCTACGTAATTCTAGAGTTCTTTTCCGCAGCTAAGAGAGTTGTGAGAACGATACTATTAATAGGCTGGTTATTACTT
>CALBHZ010000120.1 GCA_937892815.1 uncultured archaeon
TCGTAGTCCTTGTGTAGACCGAACTTCTTCTCGTCTATAAGCCACTTAACGACCTCGTAGACCTCCCTCGCCTTTGAGAGCTTCTCCTCATCTTCCTCCCATCCCTTCTCCCACTTCCAAAAGGCGTCGTTAATGTACGTGATCTTCCCCTCGACGAGTTCTACCGTAGCCGCCCTAGGGAAGCTCTTCGTAGATACGTTAATGACGAACTTTTTCGCCTTCACTTCCTTTAGCTCAGGTATAGTAGAAGTTTCTATCCTAAAGGAGTATCCTCTTCCGGGCGTTGCGAAGAAGCCCGGAGATAGCCAACAAGGGGCATCGTTCAGGTAGAGCTCGTAAACCGCCCTTGCTTCGTTATCTATGAAAAGATATCTCCAGCCTTGCTTCTTTACCTCCTCTAACATCGATTTGAGCGCGGGTTCGTGCTGAAGCAGTATCTCGGGCGCCATCCTTCCCTCATAGTCTAGGTGAAGAGTTCCCTTAACGCGAAAATTGGATGGTATCGACATAAACTCCCACCACTTAAAAACCGTCATGTAATGTTAATAAAGATTGTGCATCGTCACGTCCGCGGTCGCTCTCCTTTCATCTTTTCAAAAGTTTCAGATAGCTCCTTATATCTTTCGACGTCGTAGTCCTTGTGTAGACCGAACTTCTTCTCGTCTATAAGCCACTTAACGACCTCGTAGACCTCCCTCGCCTTTGAAAGCTTCTCCTCATCTTTCTCCCATCCCTTCTCCCACTTCCAAAAGGCGTCGTTAATGTACGTGATCGTCTTGTTCAAAAGGTCTGCGGTGACCGCTCTCGGGAAGGTCTTTCTCGTGTATATGTTGTATACCAGCTTCTCCAGCTTTACGCCCTTAACCACGGGAAAATTTGAGCTTATATCTATCATTATACCGTACGGTCCTCTGAGTATGCTCCAAGGCACTATTTGATATTCGTTTCCACTAAACTCTATCTCCCCTACTATCTTGGCCTGATGTTCTACATAGAGATGCATCCAACCTTTGCCTTCTATTTCGCGAAGCATAGATTCGATCTGCGGATGAAACTTCATCGCCTCCTGTAGCGTAGCCTCGCCGGCCTCTAGGAGTAGCTTTCCTTTTGCCCAACCCTTATTTAGAGGTATGCCTTCCACCAAGGTTCCTCCACCCTGATGAATCAATCCATATGTCATAAAAGTTAAACTTAAAAATGTTGACGCTTTCCGCTGAACCAGTAGAAGCCCTTAACCCCGGCTAGGGAAGCCTCCTCAAATAACGTTGCCTAATTCTCGTATTCACCTCCTCACTTCCTTAGTTGGATATCTGACCGGTAGTACGTCATCCCTCCTACACGTTGGGCATAAGTTCAACGTTGCCGGGACCATGCCACGTTGTCGGTAGAACTCCTTAAGTTTCCTCAATCTGTTCGTAGTGGTGAATGGCCTTCCACAGTTAGAGCAGGTAACGAAATCTTGAGTGATCAGGGTTCTAGGCTCGTCCTCGAGCAATCGGCTTACGTCAAATACACGTTCCAAACTTACAGCCTTCTCTATACAGACCGATTCGCATAAGCCGCAACCAATGCAGTCCTTATAGCTGAAGGTCAGACTTACAGCCTTCTCGTCTTTACGAACGCTGAGCGCCTTAGTAGGACAGGATGAAGCGCATATTTCACATGCCGTGCACCTTTCTTGGTC
>CALBHZ010000121.1 GCA_937892815.1 uncultured archaeon
TTCAAGCAGAAGACGGCATACGAGATGTAGAGAGGTCTCGTGGGCTCGGAGATGTGTATAAGAGACAGCCTTCATAAGGAGTGCAAGTTAACGAAAGCAATGAACCCATTCTCTTAAAACTCTCTATGATTTCCATTTGTTTCCTTATGAAGTCTTGGGGGAGAGGAAATTTGTACGGATTTTCCGTATCTATGCCGCATGGATTAATTGTAGTTAATACGGAGAATTTCGCCTTTGAACTTATATCTTTGATGAATTCTAAGCCGGCATCTCCTATATTCGCGTAGTTTATTCCCGATACGTGTGCGGATTTGATGGGGATTAGCCTGTCAGCATCCATTAATTTCCCTACTGCACAAAGCATTTCGTATGCAAACTTAAGACCTTCCCCGAATTCTCCTTTAAGCGCCTTTTCTTCCCAATTGTTAAGATACAATTTTAAGAACTGAAAATAATAACGTTTTAAAAACGTTACCTAAGCTTTCTCTTCCTGAGTATCGCTAAAGTAGGGATTGTTATTAGAAAGGAAAGGGAGGATATCGCTATCCTCTCTATATGGTAGAGGTAAAAGCATGTTTTCCAGATAATGGGCCATGCTTCACTAGATATTTTTCCTAGAACATTCCCGAAAACAACTAAGAAGATATCAGTACCTATAGCATGTTGAATCATCGTACAGGCAAATACTAAGAGAAAAACGGAAATTAACACCTGCCTCCTCTTTACGCTATAAATAAACTTGTTAAAAGGGTAGAAGATAATGAGTAATAGAGCTACTATATGAAGGTACATGTAAGGAATCGGTATGGATGATACTTCGATAAAGGGTAACGAGTTTGGATATATGAAGTAGAAGAGGATTGCTAATAGGAATAGTAGCGATGGCTGAAGCTTTTCATTCTTTAGGGTTTTTCCCACACAAAAGGCCGCTAATGCTGCCGGAGCGAAATCTAAGCCTAAGAAAATTGGGGGTTTTCCGAGTACGAAGGAAATAAACGTTCCTAAGGTTATGCTAAGAAAGGCTATCTTCGGTTCCAGTATCATACCGAGGAGGGGAACCAGTACATCAGATAGGGGAAAGGAAGCTTGCGTACCGATAATTGGGAAGAGGGGAACTACTCTGATAATAGCGTATATCGTCGAAAATATACCGATCGTTGCGATCTCGTCCTTCTTCATATAGAAGTCTCTAGGTAGTGCGTCCATCTAAAAACTTAACTACGTTTTTAACTTAACACGTACGTAGTTAAAGCGCTTATGACGATGGATAGTATTATTAATGCAATCATGATTGTAAATCTTGGGTCTTCCTTTTTTAGTATTAATGAGATGATGATTAAGGATATTATAGGTGTCATGATGAGAGAGTATATTCCGATTTCAATTATTAGTAATCCTAAGGTATAGAGAAATGTACTCAATATCAAACCAACTATAAATAGAGCCGCACTTATGGAGAGTCCTGCTACTAGAGTGGAATGAACGATTTTTCTCATATACCATTCAACCCCTTTTCAAGCATCGAAAACCCTAAGTAAAACGTTAATAGGAATAGGAGGATCTTTAGGTATCTGCTTCTCACCTTATTCATGATTTTAGTGCCCATTATAACCCCGATCATAGTGCCTAGAGCACACGGAGCTACAAAAGGTAGCGGCGTTGTACCACTTAAATAGTACAGCAGAGAACCGGTGGCAGCTGTTATACTTATCATAAATTTGCTAGTCGCAACGGCGACTTTCAGCGGAACGTTCATAAGAAGGTTCATGGCAGCTACCTTAAACACTCCTCCTCCTATGCCTAATAAACCACTTCCCATACCGGCTAAAAACGACAGTAGAGAACCCTTGATATATCCAGTAACATAATAGGGGACTCTTATCTTTAAGCTTTCATCGTAATATTCTCCCTTTAATTCTAGACCGGTTTTGCGTAGAACTTTGCCATATTCCCTTCTAATTAACTTTCTTTCTTCCTTTCTTACAGTTACTAGATGTGTAAAACTAAGGCTGAAAAGTAAACAGGCAAATAAAATGTAAAGTATGGAACCGCTTATTCTTAAAGCTAAGAAGACGCCTATCATCACGCCGATTACGGTCATCATTTCTAGAAATATTCCTAACTTTATATCTACGAGGTTCTGTTTTATATACCTAGCAGCGCCAGTCGTTCCCGTAGCGGTTACAGCTACTATGCTTATAGCTATAGCTGAGTGGATGGGGAGTCCTACGTATATTGAAAGCGCAGGAACTATTATTACTCCTCCTCCTATGCCTAATAACGCACCTAGAAATCCGGCAAATATGCCCGCTAATAACGTTAATAAATACAATACGGTATCCAACAAACGAGTCTGTAGTTGTCCATTATTTAAGTTAAACTTTCTTCCTCACCTTATTTCTAGCTTTATCTATTAACTCCCTCGTTAGCTTAATTAATTCATCAAGTTCTTCAATTGAGTTTCCCTCAGCTTTGAATTTGATCTGAGGCATGGTATTAGAGGCTCTTACTAACACCCAGCCATTTCTAGAGAAGGCCTTTACACCATCGATTCTAGATGTCTTAAATCCTAACTTTTCAAAATCCGAAGCGATCTCATCTATTATCTTAAACTTTTCACTATTAGGTACATCAATTACGAATACAGGAGAATTTGGAAGCCTTGGAACCCCATTCACTAATTCGGAGAGTCTTACACCTTCTTCGGATAAGAGCTCCGCCATTTTCGCTGTGGCATAAATAGCATCATCAAGCCCATATATATCTAAGAAGTAAAAGTGGCTACTTACCTCTCCTCCTAAAAGAGCGGATTCTTTAATTACTAAGTCCATGATATATGCATGCCCCACTCTACTTTCTACTATCTCACCTCCTAAAGATCTTATATATTCCTCAATAGCCTTAGAGAAGTTCACTTCCACTACTATCTTACCCTTACTTCTTTTTAGGAAATGTTTAGCGAAAATAGCCGTTATGACGTCCCCTGGAACAACTCTTCCTAAATCGTCAACGAAAACCGCTCTATCTCCATCGCCATCATAAGCTACGCCAAAATCAAGCCTTTCATTCCTCATTACACTCTTCAGTAGTGAAAGATTTTCCTCCTTAGGTTCAGGAGGTCTGTTTGGAAATAAACCATTGGGCTCTCCGTTTATTAAACGAATCTTCGCTCCTATGGTCTTCATTACTATAGGCGCTAACTCGAAACACGCTCCATTGCCTATATCTATGGCAGCTTTAATCTCCCTCTTTAAACTAATCCGATTACTTATGAAGTTAACGTATTCTCTAATAGCTTCGTCTTTGAAATAGATCGTTTTTCCATACCGTTCCGCAGGTCTCATTTTAGAAAAGAAGATTTCTTTAAGTTTCTCCATCCCCATTCCTTGCGCTATTATGTAGGCTTTATCCCTACACAATTTAAACCCGTTCCACTCAGGAGGATTATGACTTGCCGTAATCATTGCCCCTCCATCTAGATCTCTATGCGCTATTATGAAGTAAAGCAATGGAGTCGGTACCGTACCTATTCTATAAACTTCGGAGTCGGTTTTTGAAAGCGCTTCATAGAAAGCTTTTTCAAGCGAATCGCTATGAATCCTTACATCCTTGCCTATAGCGAATTTAGGTTTTTCTTTACCTATAGTTAGGTAAAAAGCCTGAGCAAGCCTGAAGGCAAAGCGTTCATCTATCTCCTTTCCGTATATTCCCCTTATATCATAAGCATAGAATACCATGATCGTAAAGATATAAGACGTTCTTTTTTATATGTTAAAGGGTAACGTTATATAGAGGATGTAG
>CALBHZ010000122.1 GCA_937892815.1 uncultured archaeon
TTAGAGAGGAGCGGATTAGGCTTAATAGATTACTTAGAGGGAAGGAGGCTAGTTATCGTAGTTGATAGCGTTGTAACTAACAAATACCCTACGGGAAGCGTATTGAAGTTAAAGGTAGAGGATTTTAAAGTCTGTAAGGGCTTCTCTCCTCATTACGCAGGCTTACCCGAAGCGGTTGAAGTAATGAAGAGCTTAAAGCTCGACGTTCCTAAAGTATACGTTATCGCTGTAGAGGTAAGGGATCCATATACGCCATCGATGGAGCTAACTAAGGAGCTAGAGGATAAAATAAGCGATATAGCCTTGGAAGTTAAGGAGAAAATACTGGAGATCTCGGATAGGATTAATTAAAGTTGATAACGTTAGTTGGAGAGGCGTAAACGAAAGGATTTAGAGAGCACAGATGTTAGTTAAAGCTGTTTCTATGAACACGCTCTTCTAAATACGGTAGTCATTAGTAAAGAGGGATTTAGTGAAATGAAGAACGCTTTCAGGAGAGGCCGATGTAGGACTTAACTACTTCAATCGGTCTTCTAATCGATAGAGAGACCCCCACCGTACAATCGAGCCAGCATCCTTTACATTCCGATACCTTTACAACGGCCTCTTTAGGAGGGTCGCTTAAAATATCCTTAAGCCTCTTCTCGAATATATTTCCTAGAACTATATCGTTTCTAGCTCCACAAGCCAGTACCTCTCCGTTAGGAGAGATGGAGAAGTACAACGATATAGCATCGCATACCTTACTCATCCTACCTTCAAAGTAATCTGATATTCCGCTAATGTACGCATTTGGAAGGGGGATAAAGCTAGGCTTTCTCCTCTTAATATCTATGAGGAGATCGATTAGCTCATTTAACTTAGGAGACGTTAATAGGGGAGGAGGGTAAACCGGCTGAACCGTTATGTAATCCACGTCATCGATTAGATCGGGTATCATTTCAATTAAAAGCTCGAGGTTTTCGGGAAGGATAACGCTACCTATCCCTACCTTAACGTTCTCCCTTTTAAGAAGCCTTATGCCTCTCATAGCCTTCTCGTAAGTTCCTTTAACACCTCTTACCTTATCATGGAATTCAGAAGGACCATCTATAGATACGGTTACGTAATCGAAGGCCTTCGCGGCTTTTTTCGCTCTCTGTTCATTAATCAGAGTACCGTTAGTGTTTACGCTCGTCATACATCCGTACTCCTTAGCTCTAAGGGCTAACGCTTCTAAATCCGGCCTTAAGAAGGGCTCTCCTCCGCTAAAGTCGAGTAGAGGAACTCCAAGTTCGCATATCTGCTCAATTACCTCTATCGAATCCCTCGTGTTAAGCTCTGGATAAAGGTTGTTGTACGCGTAACAAAAGCTACACCTCAAATTGCACCTATAGGTAACGTTGTAAGAGGCGAAAATGGGAGCCTTTCTTCCTTTCTTATAGTTGAAATACCACTTAACGAACTTCAAGTAGGTGGTAAGCCTTCCAGCCAAGCTATCTATCATCGACCATTCTACTTAATAAAAATAATTACTGTACGTTGAAGAACTCCTTTACATAGGGCCTCGTTAAATAGTAGATGATGACAACGCCTATTATCAATCCAATTAGGTTTCTCCAGATAATCGAGATAATGTTCAGTATAGCTAACAAAAAGGCAAACCACCAAGCCCACGTTCTTCCCGTCCAAAGGCCGTACGCAACTATTAACTGCAGTATCCCAACGACTAAGCCGGCAAGCCCTATTATAGCTATTGGAAATAGGATTAGCCCTAACATGGGAATGGGAGCTCCTATAGCGCCTAGAAGAAGCAGACCGAGCCCTCCAATTACGGCTAAGATCCCTCCGATCAAGTTCAATACGGCCAGTATGGTAACGCCGAAGGGTCTAGGGGTTTTCTCTTCCATTAAGGAAAGAGAAATAGCTTAAGTATATAAGGTTTCTAAAAGCTAAAAATTTATTTCGATATCTTCTTCTTTTCCTAGGGGTGGATGAAGAGGGACCTCCTATATACTGGCGGGGACATCTGACACCCCCTTCTTGAAGAAAGGCTCCCTAAGCTCGTTTGCTTTAACGATTAGCTTTCCCAACTCCTCTTCGCTAGCCCCCTTCCTCATTAGAGCGAGGAAATCGACTAAGTTATCATTTCTAAATAGACAGGTTTTCAGCTTTCCATCGGGCGTAACCCTAAGCCTCGTACATCCCATACAGAAGGAGGTGTTATGCACCGGTTTTACTACCTCAACCGTTACGCCCTCTTCCAATACAAACTGAAGGCGGTTATGCAGCGATCTCTTAATAATTCTCTCGGCTTTATTAACGAGCTCCTTTTCGATATCATCTAACGGCATATGGTGCTTAAGGTAGAAGCTAGGATTTGAGGGCTCGAGCTCAATTAGCTGTAAGACCATATCCTTGCCCCTAACGAACTCCATCATATCGTTTATCTCCAAATCGTTAATTCCCTTTAAAACTACGAAGTTTATCTTAACGGGTCGGAGGCCTACTTCGTAAGCTTTCTCTATTCCCTTTACTACGATATCTAGCTTATCTACTCCGGTTATATACCTGTAGACTTCAGGCTTTAAGCTCGGTAAGTTTACGTTTACCCTCGCCAAACCCGCTTCCTTAAGGGGTTCAGCTAACTCGTAGAGCAAGTGTCCGTTCGTAGTTATCGAAACCTCCCTTATCCCTACTTCCTTTAGCTTTCTAACTATTTCAACGATATCTCTTCTAAGCAGGGGCTCCCCTCCAGTTAACTTCACGTTATATATATCGAACTTAGTAGCTACTTTAGCAAGCTTAGCTATTTCATCCGCTCTCATTTCATCCCTAGGTTTATCCTTCAACCCCTCTTTGTGACAGTATATACACTTGTAATCGCATTCATCGGTTAGAGATATCCTTAAACCGGTAAGAGGCCTTCCGTACCTATCCACTAGCTTCATTTTCGATCTTAACCTTACTTATCACCTTAACGCTACCTATTTCGGTAGTTGGGTAATTACCTCTTTCATCCTTCTCCAAGTACTTAACCATATCCCATATGTTCAATAACGCCGTGAGAACGCCATGTAAAGCTTCCATTTCAACTCCGGTAGGGGCTTTAGCCTTAACCTCGACTATCGCTTCAATGGAATCCTCATTTATAATGAAGTCCACTTTAACGTTCGTTATATTTATCGGATGGCAGAGAGGGATAATTTGAGGCGTATTCTTAACCGCTAAGGTAGCTGCAACTCTGCTCACTTCGAAGACGTCTCCCTTTTTAATCTCTCCTCTTTCAATTTTTTCAATAGTACCTTTCTTGAGGAAGATCTTTCCAGAAGCTTTAGCAATTCTAACGATATCGGGCTTGCTCGTAATATCTACCATCAAGCTCTCTCGTAAATGATCGTTATGCTTTTTATATTTATCGTTGAAACCAAGACGAAGTTAAAGGAACGAGCATAATAACTTAATCGGTATCAAAACGATTTCGTAAAAGCTTAATTAAGCCTCTACTATCACAAACTCTTCATTTAACCTTCTCTAGTATCACAGCTGGACATACTCTAGTAACTCCTTCGATTTTCTTTACCTTTTTCAAAAACTCCATTAGCTCTTCGGATTTTTTAAACCAGCATTCCAGCAAGATCATGTGATCTCCGCTTGAAGTATACAGGCTTTTAACTTCCCTCAACTTCTTCAACCTCTCAATAGCTGGAATATAATGCTCAGGCTTCGTATCTATTCCTATTAGCGTATGGACCTCAAATCCCAACTTCTTGTAATCTACCTCTACCGTATACCTTTTTATTACTCCCTTATCCTCTAACCTCCTCACTCTCTTCCTTACAGCTGCTTCGCTAACTCCGAGAACCTTCGCTATTTCAACAAAAGGCCTTCTGGAGTTTTCCTTAAGCATCTCTAAGATCGTTAGGTCCGATATTCGAACCATAATATTTATAAATTCCAACATATTTTATAAATTTAACGAACTAAGGTGGTAATGGTGGAGAACCTAAATAAGCTTCCTTTAATAGGGGAAAAGGCACCTAGTTTTGAGGCGCAAACTACGAAAGGAAAGGTAAGCTTTCCAGAGGATTATAAAGGAAGATGGGTAGTTCTGTTTTCACATCCAGCGGACTTCACCCCGGTCTGTACTACCGAATTCGTAGCTTTCCAAAAGAGATATGAGGAGTTCAGAAAGCTCAACTGCGAACTAATAGGATTGAGCATAGATCAAGTCTTCAGCCATATAAAGTGGGTGGAGTGGATTAAGGAAAAGTTAGGTGTAGAAATAGAATTTCCCATAATTGCGGACGACAGAGGTCAAATAGCTACGTTGTTCGGAATGATACACCCAAGCAAGGGCTCTAATACCGTTAGAGCCGTGTTCATCATCGATCCTAACGGGGTAGTCCGAGTCATGCTCTACTATCCTCAAGAAGTTGGAAGGAACATGGATGAAATACTTAGGATAGTTAAAGCGCTACAGATATCGGATAACAATAAGGTCGCTATACCCGCTAATTGGCCGAACAACGAGCTCATAGAGGATAAGGTAATAATCCCTCCTGCGACCGATGAAAAGACGGCTAAGGAAAGGTTCGAGAAAGCTAAAGCTAAAGAGATAGAATGCTTCGATTGGTGGTTCTGCTATAAGGAGCTGAAGTGATCCGCATGGAGGAGACGATTAAAAACCTCGTTAAAGCCTTTATTGGAGAAAGTCAAGCGAGGAATAGGTATACGTTTTACGCTAAGATCGCGAGAAAAGAAGGCTACGAACAAATAGCCGAGATCTTCTCGATAACCGCGGAGAACGAGAAGGAACATGCAAGTACTTTATTTAAACTCATTAACGAATTGAGGAAGGAGGGAGGAGAAGAGCTTAACGAAATTAAAGTAGAAGTTAGCGCTCCACTAGTACTAGGCAACACGGTGGATAACCTGAAGGCCGCGATAGCTGGAGAAAATTATGAGTATACGAGGATGTATCCAGAATTTGCGGATGTAGCTGAAAAAGAGGGATATCCTGAGATAGCGGCTAAGTTAAGAGCGATCGCAAAAGCCGAAGAACATCACGAGGAAAGGTTCAAGAAGCTACTGAAGGAAGTGGAAGCCGGTACCGTGTTTAAGAAGGATGAAGAGGTATGGTGGGTATGTAGAGAGTGTGGATACGTTCACTACGGAAGAGAGCCTCCAGAAAAATGTCCATCTTGCGGTCACTCTAAGAGCTTCTTCCAGCTTAAATGTGAAGAGTACTAGGTGGTAAAGTGGTCGTTAGGGAAATTAAGCCTAGCGTTTACTATGTAGGAGCGATCGATTGGGATAGGAGGCTATTCGATGAATTAATCCCGTTGCCAGACGGTACAAGCTACAACTCCTACTTAATAATGGGAAGAGAGGGAGTAGCCCTTATAGATACCGTAGATCCAACTAAAGAACACGAGCTTACCGCTAACCTCAAAGAGCTTAAAATCGAGAGAATAGACTACGTTATAGCGAACCATGCGGAACAGGATCACTCCGGAGCCATTCCCAGAATATTAGAGCTTTATCCTGAGGCCAAAGTGGTAACAAATGAGAAGTGTAAGGGAATGCTGAGGGATCTGCTTTTAATTCCGGATCACAGGTTCTTAACGGTGAAGGATGGAGAGCTTTTATCCTTAGGGAATAAGACGCTCGAGTTCATTCTAGCTCCATGGGTCCACTGGCCGGAGACGATGCTTACCTATCTAAGGGAGGATAAAATCCTATTTACCTGCGATCTCTTCGGCTCGCATCTCGCAACTAGCGAGCTATATGCCATAGATGAATCTAAGGTGTACGAATCGGCTAAGAGATACTATGCGGAAATAATGATGCCCTTTAGGTTTATGATCAGAAAGCATTTGGAGAGGATAGAGAATTTAGAGATCGAAGTCATAGCTCCAAGTCATGGACCTATTTACAATGAGCCCGAATTTATCCTAAACGCTTACAAAGAGTGGATCTCCGACAAAGTAAGGAACGAAGTAGTTATCGCGTACGTTTCAATGCACGGAAGCACTAGTAAGATGGTTCAATACTTAATAGATCTACTAATTGGGAAAGGTGTAAGGGTGAAGCCGTTTAACTTAACGAGAACCGATATAGGAGAGCTCGCTATGGCCTTAGTAGATGCCGCTACCTTAGTGGTAGCCTCCCCTACGGTTTTAGCGAACGCTCACCCAGCTATGGTATACGCGGTTTACCTAGTCAATGCTTTGAGGCCAAAGCTGAGATACGTAACGATAATAGGCTCTTACGGATGGGGAGGAAGGATGTTAGAGCAAATAAGGGGGATGTTAACTAACTTAAAGGTAGAAGTAATTGAGCCCGTAATCGTCGAGGGCTATCCTAAAGAGGAGGACTTCAAGGCGTTGAGTAAACTAGCAGATGAAATCCATAAAAGACATGAGTTAATTAAGAGGGAGGAATGGACATGACCGAGAAGCTTCAAATTTACAGATGTAACGTATGTGGAAATATCGTTGAGGTACTGCATCTAGGAGAAAGGAGAACTCGTATGTTGTGGACAACCCATGGAGTTACTTGAAGGAAGAACCGAGGATATAGGTAAAGAGAAACATGTTCCGGTAATAGAGAAAACGGATAGAGGTATAAGGGTAAAGGTGGGATCAATTCCTCACCCAATGGAGGGAAATCACTACATAGAATGGATCGAAGTAATCTTTAACGGTAGAACGTTTAGGAAGTTCTTAAAGCTTGGAGATAAGCCTGAGGTAGGGTTCGGAATAGAGGAGGAGAAAGTCGAAGCGAGAGTATACTGTAACGTACACGGTCTATGAAAATCTTAAGTATGAGCCTTAAAAGAGTGCTAGAGGCTATCGAGGAGTACAACAGGTATAGAGCTCCGGAAGCTAAAGCCCGAGCTTACTTCATTTAACGGAGCTTCCTTTAAGGTGAAGTTTACTGGATCCTTCTGCTATACCTGTGGATTTTACGATTATCTCGAAGATTTAGAGATCATCTTAGAGGAGAAGGTAAACGTCGAGATTAGAGAGGTGGAGGAGCTATCGTTCTCATAAGTAATGTAGTGACTATTGATGGCTTACTAAGTTCGTGCGGTGAAGCGGGAGGAGATGGCGGAGCCGGAGGTGACGCTGTTTATGCCCAAGACAGGGCTGGTGGCGGAGGAGGAGGAGGAGTTGTATATATGTTCTACACCAGGACAGGAAGTATCAGCGGAAGTGTTGATGTTTCTGGAGGTGCTGGTGGTAGTGGATACGAGAATGGTTCACCAGGTACAGCAGGCACCTACATGATAAAGAAAATTATGTGAGGTGATCCACATGAGCTTCGTGCGTCTTGGCAACGGTTTCTACCTTGTTAGGGAGTTTAGCTGGGATGGTAGGTTTGTGTGTCTTAGGGATAGCGTGGTTGGTGCTCTGCTGAACGACGCTCTGAGGCTCCAGCAGAACTTCCAGAGGAGCGACGGTTTTGGGACTGTCTCTTATACACATCTCCGAGCCCACGAGACCTCTCTACATCTCGTATGCCGTCTTCTGCTTGAAA
>CALBHZ010000123.1 GCA_937892815.1 uncultured archaeon
CTATTATCTTCGCTACGATCCTTCTCGTCTCAGGCGCATCGATAGCATTAAACACCAACTTAGAAAATGAAAGAGAGGTAACGAGCGATTTAAACGCGGAACCCTCAAATTTCAGCCTTAATTTAAACACTACGTCCATAAAAGTCCACAACATCCTTTCCCCGTACATGATGCCGGATCAGGAAGAAGGATATAGCATGTTCCAGTTAGATATCGAGCATAGGGTGTACGACCGCATCTACGTTCGTAGGGGAGAAACGAAGTACTTAGTGCTAAACTACACGGTCTACGTCGATGAAATTGAAGGGGATTTTGAGGTAATGGTGGTTCCAAACATGGACATAGTTATAGATGCAACTGGAATGGAAGTCCCAGGGATCCCAAATGTCAAAGAGCTAAGCTTTTACATGAAGCCTACGGGCTTTAAAGCTGAGGTACGTAGGCTACCTGAGTGCTGTACATTAGACGTAAAGTACATTACCTGTGACAATCACGGCTACTCCTATCAAGAAGACGGCTTCCCTCCTCAATACGATCGCGATCCAGCATCATTCCTAGTAATCGTATCGTTTACCGCAGGTGAAAGAAGCTGGCGCGTATACTATCCAAAAGTCTTCGTGGAGAACCTCTTAGTTACGATCTACCACGGGTATGAAGGACCGCCAATTATGTATCACGGTCCAATGGTTAGCGTTCACATAGACGGAAGGGTAATGTCCTATCACGAGTTCTGGGATTGGGCCGAAGGCCTTCACGGTATATTCCGTTGATAGCGGGAAGTTTGAGAAAAGCGAATTGGGGAGTCTAGTCTCCTCTTTTTATTTAACACAAGGCCACTAGTACATCGTACACAGTTACGACGCTATCTAGATCGTGGAGATAACTGCATGATGGATGTCAGGGAATCGCTCATAAAAGGGTTCTTTTAAAGGCTAGGTAACCTAGATAAGTCGTTGTGAAATAGAGGGAGTGGTTTAAGTGACTTGTTAAAACGCGCGTTTTAGTCTATTAAGGTCACTATCTCCATTCCTCACACTCAACGCTTTTCCTATCCTTTACATCGTCCTTAAATCTCCAAATCCCCTTTCTAGGGGAGATTATGTGGATTCCAAGCTCCTCTATTACCGCATCGCTCAACAACACTTCCTTCTCGTGCAATGAAACTACTACGTTACATGTAACTTCCTTCGATCTCCTATCTCCCGCATCTACGGTTAACCTTAAGGCATTCGGTATGGTGTACGCCATTACCTCTCCTCCTGCCGTATCTAAGCTCTCTATTCTAGATCCTTCGGGAGGAGGCCATAGACCGATTACCTCCGCTAACTTCTTGGGCAATAAGACGTCGAGCTGATCCGATGTAAAACCAGTATTTAAAAGCGCGGACGTAGCTATCTCTTTATCGCCCTTTCTTAAAACAACTTTAACTCTAGTAGGCATCCTCCTTCTCCTTCTTAAGTATACCTAGGAACTCCTTTCTCCTAACCCTTCCAATCCTCTTTTTAACTAACCTCAATACATAAAATTCCCTAATCTCTTGTTATTTAAAGATTAAGTCGGATACTACGAGAAGTCTCTAAAGGCTAAGAATATTATCCACGACGTTCAATCCCCGTTGGCTTACCACTATTATCCCGTTAACCTACATTCCTTGTAAAGGCTAAAACGGAGAAATATCCTTGAAATGTCCATCTAAATATCATAATCGATTCGACAACAAAAATGTCCTCTTTTAGACGATTAATCCAGTAAATAATGTGAAGATGAGGTCTAAAACTTTTCATTTTTCCCTTTCTTGAAGTAACGTTTATATAGAAATTTTTGTGGAATATATATTACTATGAATAGGAAAACGATTGCTGTCTTAACGGTAGTGATTTTCGCCATCTCAAGCCTCGCGATACCCTTATCCTTTGCGAGCGCGAACGGACCTGCTTACTACGCTGGTCAGGGATCTTCTATCGTTAAGGAGGAGAACATCCTCATAATATCGTTCGTTATCCCTTCAACCGAGGAGTTTAGGAGATGCTATGTTAGGGCGGTGAACTTAACGTTTCCTGAAGGGTTTGTTTTAAGCGCTAGTAAAACTACGATACCCATGGCATTTGGAGTTCCGACCCGTAGGGTAACTATTACGGTCAATGACGTTAATAACATAATAAATTACGATTTCGGAAGGAGATATAGGCTTAGAGCAGGTAGGGTTGTAGTATTTTACGTAACCGGGGTTGAGAACCCTCCGAGCCCCGGAGATGATAGCATAGGCATCTGGTTCCAGGTGTACGATAGGTATACCCGCTCCTATCAGTGGAAGCACGTAACCGATGTTGGAGCTAGCTTCATACAGGTAGATACCGAGATGATAGAGGACCATACAATAACCGGAGAAGATATCAATCCAATGGCCAACGTTACGATACATAGCTTAACTACTTCTGGGAACGTTACGGTTGGAGGGAATCTAACGGTAAGTGAAACTTCATACCTCAATGGAGGAGTCAGTACGGAAGGAGGAAATCTAGTACTAACCTCAGCTACCGGAAAAGTAATTGTACACGAATCGATGGAGATAGGTCCTCCTGGTGGAACGGTGCACATAAACGGAAGCCACATATGGACTTCCGACGAAGGAATGCAGCTCACCCTATATTCCGGAGTGAACGAGGTTAAGGTTGAGGACGACCTAGCCGTAACCGGAATACTGA
>CALBHZ010000124.1 GCA_937892815.1 uncultured archaeon
ATACATACGAGATCTAAACACTACTCCAAAACCGATATCGATGAAGTCGATATAGATTATTACATTGAGAAACAGATCGTACCTGTATGTGCAAGGATATTGAACGTAATAGGGTTGAAGGAAGACAGCCTTTTGAAGATAGCTAAGACCGCGGGAATGGGATTAGAGAGCTTTTTCTAAGCCTCGTTTTTCTCACATTTTGGATATTTACCGGTTTCGTAGTAAATTCTAAAATGTTCCAACCATCTAGGATCTCTAGGAGCATTTTTAACGAATTCTACAAATTTCGTTAACCTGTCAACCGTTTTTGGATGCAAGCTATGCTCTATTTCGCATGCATCTTTTTCAGCAATCTCCTCTTCAACTCCTAGGATTTTAAGGAATTCAGTTAACGTTTTATGTCTCCTATATACGTTCTTAGCCACCTCTCTTCCCTTATTCGTTAGAGTTATAGTTTGATAGCGGGTATACTTTACGTACCCTTCTTTCGCTAATTTCTGCACCATTTCAGTTACGCTAGGAGGCTTTACATTGAGAAAAGCGGAGATATCAAATATCCTCGCGTATCCCTTTTCATCTATTAGCCTATAAATCACCTCTAAATAATCTTCTACACTTTTCCTCCGCATCCGCTGTTTTTTACCTAGCTCTTTATAAAAAGATTTAGAATGGATAAATTCCTTAACTTCATAACTTATAAGCCATATCACGAAAAAGTAAAGCTTAATAATGTTAGGAATTCCTAACATGTGAAGGTTTTGGTTGATGAAGGAAGGACTCTTAAGACATCGGTGGTAGAAATGGAGGTCCCTCTATCCCTTCTTAGCGAAGGTCAAAAGGGGAAGATAAGTCGTTTACTTGGAGGATACGGGCTTTTGAGAAGGCTTTTAGACTTAGGCTTAAGTCCAGGTACGGAGATCGTCGTAATTAGAAATCAAGGAGGTCCAGTTATCATCTCTTATAGGGGCGCAAGGGTTGCATTGGGAAGGGGAATCACTAATAAAATATTGGTTGAAGTACGTTAAATTTTTGAGCAATATCTCATAAAAGATAAGCTTAAATAACTGCTAGGCTCGCCTAAGTTAGGTATGCCTAACAAAGGTGGTAAGCGATGTCCAGTGTTGAAGGAACGATGTGCAAGGAAAGGCTAAGCCCCGGTAATCTAGAATCGCATTTCGAACCTGCATTCCTCTACATTTCTTATAGATTTCCCTGAGGTGACCGATATGGTTGAAAATCGATATGTTAAAGTTGCATTAACAGGTGTACCAAACGTAGGTAAAAGCGTAATTTTCAATAAACTAACTAAAGGTAAAGCTTGGATAGGGAACTGGCCAGGTGTAACCGTTGAGAAGAAGGTAGGGAAAACGGAAATCAACGGTCACGAAGTAGAAATAATCGATCTTCCAGGTATTTATGGGCTAACCGCATATAGCGTTGACGAGCTTATAGCGAGGAACTTTATCGTAGAGGAGAAACCGGACGTCGTAGTATGCATTGTAAGCGCAATTAACTTAGAAAGGAGTCTCTATCTCGCTGTATCGCTTCTGGAGATGGGAGCGAACTTAATTATCGATCTCAATATGATCGATATAGCTAAAAGTGAAGGCCTTCGCGTAAATTATAGAAAGTTAAGCGAGATATTAGGCATCCCTGTAATACCAACTATCGCGCCTGAAGGATGTGGAATAGAAGAGCTAAAGAGAACGATAAAGGAAGCTATACTGGGTAAGAGGGCTAACTTGAAGATAGTTAATTACGGTAAGGACGTAGAGCTAGCAATAGAGAAGATAGTCTCTCTAATAAGGAAGCTCTCGTCTGAACTTTCTAAAAGGTATCCAGCTAGATGGTTGGCGATTAAGCTCTTAGAGGGAGACGAAGACGTAATGGTTAAAGTGAAGAGGACGCAAGAAGGATCCGTTATCTTAGGAGAAGTTGAGAAGCTGAAAAGGCTTTTGGGAGAAAAGCTTGGAGATGTGGGAGCTTACATAATAGAAACGAGATACAAAAAGGCCTCAGAAATTACGCAACAGGTATTGGAGCGGATTAAACCAGTTAGGATACCGATTACGGATATACTCGATTCCATACTCACTCAGAAGATCTTAGGGGTACCCATAGCTCTTTCGGTGTTAATGCTCTTGTTCAGGCTCGCATTCGAAGTATCTACACCACTAGTCGACGCTATAGACCTTCTCGTAAACGTATGGCTCCATGATTTAATAGCGGAAAGCGCAATTCTGCCTAGATGGCTAGCTTCCTTGCTCTCAGATGGCGTGGTATCCGGTGTAGGAAGCGTCCTTGTCTTTCTACCGGTTATCGCCTTCTTCTTTCTAGGCTTTGCTATACTGGAAGACGTAGGTTATATGGCGAGAGTAGCCTTTGTCGTAGATAAGTTCTTTAGCAAGTTTAAGCTTCCGGGCAAGGCCATTATACCTTTAGTAATAGGTTTTGGATGTAACGTTCCGGCCGTTATGGCGGTTAGAGGAATAGAAGATGAGAACGATAGAAAAGCTTTAGCCCTAGTAGCCCCCTTCTCTTCATGTAACGCTAGGTTACCCGTATATCTAGTTGTAGGAGGAGCGGTGCTCGGAGCGTATGCTGGAATAGCCATAGCTAGCATGTACGTATTGAGCATTGCATTAGCCTTAATCGTAGGGTTGATTTTGAGGAGTACGCTGTTTAAAGGCCCCTTTACGGGCTTCATAATAGAAATGCCTCCTTACTTAACGCCTAGGTTGGATAGTATCGCATTCAAGACGTGGGAGAGAACTAAAAGGTTCCTTTTCAAGGCCGGAACGGTGATATTCCTAGGCGTTATCCTAATATGGATTCTCTCAGTTTTCGGCCCCTCCGGTTATTTAGGACCTGAAGCTTTAGAGAATGCAGCATTGCTCGAGCGGAGCTGGTCCGGAGTTATAGGTCATTATCTATCAATCGTCTTCTCCCCTATGGGTTGGGACTGGAGATCTAGTACCGCTCTACTATTCGGGTTCGTAGCTAAGGAGACGGTTGTAGGGGTAATGGGCGTTCTT
>CALBHZ010000125.1 GCA_937892815.1 uncultured archaeon
GCAGCGTCAGATGTGTATAAGAGACAGCTCCCTATCGTTCTTTCTAAGAACGACCTTGACCCTCGTCGGCATCTCCACTCTCCTTCCTAAGTATGCCTAAGAACTCCTTTCTCTTAACCTTTCCAATCCTCTTTTTTAACCATCTTCAATACGTAGAAATTTCTTAACTTTCTATATTTAAGGATTAGGGCGAGCGCCGTAAGACTTCCGTAAAGCTAAAGTTCGGCGGAACGAACCTCTCGGGGAGCTCTTTAGCTGGAGCTTTACGCTCCGAGGATCAAGCCGCTGGAAAAGGTGTGATGGAAATTTTGAAAGAAGATGATCTCTGCATCTTATAGATCTTTGATGAAATTTAAAAATAAATTATTATTGAGGGAGCTATGGAAATTTAGGAGGGAACCGGATCTTCTTTCCCTTCGATTCCTCTTCAGAAGCTCCCGTGATCGCCGCTAGCTCTTGAAGTAGCTTCTCTATCTCGCTTAGTAATTTGTCGATGGCGTTAATTAACGCCTTTACTTCGTCGAACTTGCCTTGAGCTAGCTTCCCTTCAGCTTGGCTTATCAGGGCTTCAGCTTTACTGATTAGAGATCTAACCGTCGATAGGTTTGCCCCCTTCTCCTCTAGCTCGCTCGCCTTCTCCTTAAGCTCATTTAGCCTCTCCTTCAACTTATCCAACGTCTCCTCTAGCTTCCCTGAGGTCTCCGCTTGCTCAACGATCTCCGATATCTCTTCGATTAGGGCTTTAGCTCGCTCGATAGCGGCCTCTGCCCCCTCCACGGCCATTCCCTTAAGCATTCCCTTGGCCTCGTTCAGTAGGACTTCGGCCTGCTTTATCAGCGCTTCGACCTCCGTAGCCTTCTCTGCTCTCAACGATCTCGCTTTAGCCCGTAGCTCGTTAAGCTCTTCCATTAAATCGCTTATCGATTGATTTAGCTTCCTTCTCATGGCTCTAACCTTCTTTACGTGTTCCATGATCGACGATAACCTCTCCTCTAGCTTTTCTACCATTTTGCAAGCCTTCTCGGCCATCTCCTCAGCCGCCTTAATTATCCCCGCTTTAAGCCTATCTTTCGCCTGTTCTAAAGCAAATAAGGCCATTTTAAGCTCTACTTCTAATTGAGATACATCGGTTCCGTTCTCTCTTAATTGTTCTACTTTAGACTTAATCTCGTTTATCTCCTCCTCTATCTCCGCTATTAAGGATCGAACCTCGGCCTTCCGTTCAGCGACCTCCTTCTCCTTTAAGCCCTCTACGAAGCCCTCTACCTCCTCTAACATCTCCTTAACGTGCTCAATGGCCTCTCCGGAGATAGCTGAAACGTTACCCAGGATGCTCCTAGTTCGGTTTAAGGCCTCGATAGCGTAGGATACGTTGAAGCCCTCAGCGGCGAGCTTTTCGATCTCGCGGCTTAGGCTTAGGGCCTTAGCTCGTAGCTTCATTACCTCCTTGAGGGATTCAGCGAACTTAGGCTTCTCCTTCTCCACCCTCTTCAAAGCCTCATCTTCTCTATGCTTAAACTCGTGTAAAGCCTTCAATATGGACGTTACATTTACCCTAGCCTTGATCATCGATTTAGCCATCTCTATCCTGCTTTTCGCCTCCTCTAAAGCGGAGAGTATCCTGGACTTTACGGCTTCGCTTATATTCGAAGCCCTTATCCTAGCCTCTACCTGCTCCAGCCTTCCAATGGCCTTCTCTATAAACGAGCTAATCCTCTTCTTCTCTATTCCCTTCGTTAAAGCATGCACCAATCCCATGGCCTTTCCTATGATAGCTCTAGCGCTCGCTAGCTCCTTAGCAGCTCCATCTATATCCCCTTCATCAAGCTTAGAAGACGCGTTAGCTAGATGTTCCCTAGCGAGAGCTATGAGGTCTTTAACGGCGGTGACGTTATATCCTTCCTCTTCAGCTTTATACACTAAGCTCTCAACTTTATCTACGAATAGGTAAGTGCGGTTTATGGCAACCCTCAACCCTATAGCCTTCTCAGCCTCAACTTCGGTTGGTTCTTCCTTTACTACCTCTTCCAATAGCTTGCTAGCTCCTTTAACGACCTTCTTGAATATGTTCATAGCCTCAATCGCGAGCTTTATAGCCTGTTCGTAATTGGTTTGATTGTAGAGAGAGATGGCCTGTTCAGCTACGCTTAGCCCTTGTTCGTATAGGGATAGCAGGTCCTCAGGTACGGTTACGTTGTTCGCCTCCAGTGAGCTTATGGCTTCTTCAGCTCTCTCCTTAGCTCCATTTAATATGTTAATTATGATCTTTGCTTTTTGATCCGCGGTTTGTTCTCCTAAGGCGTACGTCGCTGGTATGATGGATAGCACTAAGATCATCGAGGTGAGCAACGCCAAAGCTTTCCTGTTCACGTCCATCACCGCTCACTATAAGGAATAAGGGCGATTTTAGGGATGCTGAGGAATAGAGCGGAATAGCCGTTCCACCTACTCGTGTAAAATCGGTTTTAATATGAAGCCCTCTAAGCGTCTAAATTCCTTTGTTAAAATTGAAAAACCTTATATTGACACCTCTCTCCTTAGAGGGTGATGGATAGGTTAACGATGCTTAAAGCCTTAATGGTGGCGTTGCTCCTCATACCGTTATCCTATATCCCAGCATGTTCCCAAGAATACGGTGATGAGCAGGTTACGGTTACCCCTACGTCTCTAAAAGTAGGGGATAAGCTTAACATAACCGTCTCAAACTTCCCCGCTAATACGCCCGTTACCATCTACATAGGGAACGTAGTTATAGGAACCGTAACTACCAACTCAACCGGAGGAGCTACGTTAACTAACGTAGTTCTCCCTGAAATGCCCGGAGGAACTAAAGCGGTAATGGCGAGAGCGGAAGGGCTTAACGCTTACACTACCATATCGGTCTTACCAAAGGTAGAGCTGAGGACTTCCAACCTCCTCCTAGTTACCTCTACGACTTATCTAGGAGATGGAGAGATCGTAAGGGTTAGAGGATTTGGATATAAGGCCTTTGAGTCCGTGTACATCGTCGACGACGCTACGGGAACCAACGTTAATCCAATAGCCGATGGAAGGGTAGTACAAGTGTTTAAGGGCACTATTTCGGACGACGTGATCATTGCTGATGTTAACGGTAGCTTCGACTTCAGCTACAAGCTCCACGTAACTAAATCTACGGGCGCTACGGTAACCGTAACCATAACTGGAAAGGGGACTGAAACCGAATCTGCTACGACGACCCAGTACCTGTACTTCAAGGCGGCCGGGGACGTATCCTTCCCCGCCTTAAGCTCCTCTCAATACCTCGTTAAGCCTGGCGATAACGTAAGCATATCGATATCTAGCTTTTCTGGCTTAAGGCCAGATCGCAAGTACACGTTACTGTTAGATGGCTCCGCCCTCTCGCTAAGGGTAGATGGCGAATCCGCGTCTTGGTTTACCACTTCAAATACCACGGTAGAGTTCACGGTCCCATCCTATAGCTCAGGGCTACACAGCTTAGCTATAGCTTACTACGGTACTTCGACGGCCTTGGCTAAACACGCCTTCGTAATAAGCAGGCCCAACACGACTCCTGGTTACTTAGTCGTCCCGGTTTCGGATGGCAAGCCCCTAGACTATAGGATATCGGATCTCGTCCCTAATGCTCGGTACATGTTATTGCTGTACAACTTCAATGCTAGTGAGAGCGGGGTAAGCGCCTACCTAGTTACGTCTACTAGCTCAGGCTACTCTCTGGGATACGTGACGATCCAGCCTAGCGGAGCAGGGTCCCTGTCCTTTACGGTTCCAACTAGCGGAGCTGGAACTTAGGCGCTATTCTTAAAGAGGGCGGGTGCCTGCGCTCCTCCGCCAAGTACGATAAACATAAAGGCTAAGCTTACGGTTTCGCAGACTCAAGTTAAGCCTGGCGATACCATTACGTTAACCGCTTACGGCCTTCAGCCTAACGCGCCTTACGTTATAATCTGGGATGCTCTAGGATCTAAAAAGGTAATCCCCAACTCCACCTTCTTAGCGGACTACAACGGTTACAGGAGCATTAGCTTTAAAGCCCCTCTAACCTACGAGGGAGAGTATGCGATAAGCGTAGCGCCAGCTTCTAACCCATCCGCAGTAATAGAACCTATAGACAACCTAGGAGAGGCCGCATATCCAAAGGTTACCTTGAAGCCGGAGATAGAGCTGGATAGCAACGAGTACATACCTTACCAGCTGGTTAAGTTCACTTGGAGCTCGGCTCCTTCCCTCGGAAGCGCTTTAACGGACGTCAAGGTAGAGCTAAACAATACGGTCTTGCTATGGGGCAAGTTCAACGATAAGAACGCTACCGGAGTATCGTCTTCAGCTTCGATATATTGGAGCGGAACCACGATAACTGGCAGCTTCGTAATGCCGAATGGACCGGCAGATGTAGACCTCGTATTGAAGATAACCGCCGGAAGCTCTTCAGCTCAAGCGTTGCTTAGGAGAGTTAGCGGAACTGGAGCTATGTTGATAGGAGTAGACTTAGCTAAGGATATAGCCTACTTGAAGACCAAGAACGATGAGATAGCTGCGTCTTTAAGCTCACTAAACGTCAAAGTGGATAGCGTATCTAACGACGTAGTCTACTTGAAAACGAGCATTGGCACTATTACGGCTAAGCTAGATACGTTAATTGAGTCCGTAGACGTAGTTAAAAACGATACGGTTACGATAACTACGAAGTTAGGTGAGGTTACGACTAAGATAGATAACGTAGCTTCTTCAATTGCTAAATCGAGGGAAGACTTAATCGTTAAGATCGACGAGATAGGCAGGAAAACGTCCGAGATATCGCAAGGTATATCCTCTCTATCCGACGAAGTAGATGGCTTATCTAAGAGCTTAGATTCAGTTAAAGCCGAGATAGAGAGCACGATAACTTCCCAAGTTACGAGCATAAGCAGCGATATACGAACCGTCAAGGTCGATGTAAGCGATCTAGTTAACTACATGTACGTTGCCTTAGTACTGATAGCTATAGCGATCATAATATCGCTGATATCGGTGATAAGGAAGAGGTAACCCTCACTTATTTTTTACTTATTTTAAGTTTATAAGCTAGTTCTCCGAAGGACTCCAGAATGAAACTTAGATCAACCCCGCTTATTACGTTAACTACCGTAGTGATTTTCTTACTCGTAATCCCTACATTCCTTCCTATAGCCGTCATGTTAAATGATGTAGACGTTACTCCGAACTTAGTTAACTATATTACGAAAAACCCCTCTTTTGAAACCGGCGTATCTGGCTGGGAGATAGAGGGTAACGTAACTAGAGAGGCGATCGGTTATCTAAGCAATAAATCGATCTCATTCTACGGAAATGTCTCCTTAAGCCTTCAAGAGCCAACTCGATACATTACTCTAAATGGATCGATCGTTTTAACTATAGCGTTAAAGGATGTAAAATCGGTAGGTAGTAGAGGGTTTATCGAGATCGATACCTTAGCCTTTTGGTCGGACAAGCGCATTGTACCTATACACGTAATACTCGGACATAATTTAACCGAGGAGAACCGCACCGTTACCGCTGTAGATGGATCCGGCGTCTACGTGTTAAGGAACTTGGAGAGTTCGAGCGATTGGAAGGAATATAGGCTTCAGCTGGGAAGCATGGAGCTTAGGAAGCTAATTATAGAACAGCTCAGGGAATATCAAAACGAGAGCCTAGCTAGGATCGATGACGAGCTTAAGGTTAGGTTTCTGTTCGTAAAGATAGTGGGGCTTAAGGGATATTTAGATCGAGTGGGGATTGGGAGGCTTCTGCCTAGCTTAGTAACTTTACACTTTAGCTCCTGTTCCTTAATACCTATGTCCCTCTTCGTTCAAAAGCTGGAATCGAACGGATTAGAGGTTCCTTACGAAGTAACGACCGGATATTACTTCTCCATAACCTATGTGGAGCCTAGAATACTTCCAGCGCATGAAGAGATGAACGTGACCGTCTACTTTTCAACGGGTCAGAGAGTATCCGCGGAAATAGTAGTTAGGCAGGGAAATGTAGTTTGGATTTAGCTTATCCCGTTATCCAGATCCCCTCAATTACCGTCTCGTCTATTACACAAGATGGGTTTTCAGAGGTCGTGACCCCAATTATCTGAAGCTTAACGTCTCCGAGGCTTGAAATATAGCTAGAGCTTAAGGGAACCCTAATCCTGTACTCCGCACCTTCGGTTAAGGATGTAGAGTTTAAGGTGTTCCACGTAGATGTATCGAAGTTATAGGCCTTAACGCTTAAGCTCCAAGTTCCTCCCTTAGCTCCTACGGTAATGTAAGCCGATACGTCTCTTATGGCGTAGTTTGTCGGTAGCCCGTGGATGTCTATGGGCAAGGAGAAGCTGGATGTGTAGGTAAGTACGTTTCCATCTCTAGCTTTAAGCTGGGTTGTCGATGGAAGGAATTTCTCGTAATAGGCGTTGTAGGCAACGTAGGTAGCGTCTAGCTTAACCTCATCTATCCCTAAGTATATCTGATAGCTTGGAGACTCCACTTCTAGCCTAATTAAGGCCTTTCCATCTTTTACATGCGACGAGCCTAAGTAGAGCTCATCGCTGTAAAAAGTTCCCACGTACCGATTCTTCTTAACTCCGATGAGGTCGAAGGCGTTATCGTTCCAGTTATAAGCGTACACGTATAGGTCGAAGACTCCGCTCCCGCTAAATATGTAGGCTATCCTCAAAGTATAAGTCCAGTATTCATCCGGTTGTATATCTAGAGGATTAGTTAGTATTACGTAATCTAGCGTAAGCTGGTAGGGAGAAGGAGCGGGGCTATAGTACCACGCTGTATTACCGGAGCCATCGTAGTAGAAGAGCGTAGGAGGGCTGGTAGGCGAAGACCTAATGCCGTTTACTACGTTCTCTTGGGCAACGTAGAAAATCCTCGCTATGCTAACCTGTCTAGCTGGAGGAGAAGAGACTACATCGTTGCTTTCTAGATACAGACGGCCATCGCCGTAAGTTAAAAAGTACCATTTGCCGTTCACATAGTGAGCTTGCTTGACCTCTCTTCCGCTAGGAGGAGCTACTACCCCCACTCGGTTGAAATTGTAATCAAATAGCTCGACACCTAGCTTAGTTGTAATAGCAATCCACTGTTTTCCTCTCAATACGTAAAGCCCGAAGCACTCTCCCCATCCTCTATTGCTGTCTCTTATACACATCTCCGAGCCCACGAGACCTCTCTACATCTCGTATGCCGTCTTCTGCTTGA
>CALBHZ010000126.1 GCA_937892815.1 uncultured archaeon
TCGCCATTTCCTTATTATAAGCAGGCGTGCTTCCTCTTCCACCCGCTCCATGTCTTGCTCTTATCCAAATTGGAATGCCAAATACTTCAAATGCCTTTTCTATGTCTTTCTCACTTTCTATTTTTATAACTTTCGCTGTAGGGATACCTTTTCTAATCCATATTTCAGTAGCTCTTAATTTGTCCTGACATATTGCAATAGTTCTCTTAGATGGGAGAAAGACATTACACTTCAGCTTATCTCTATTCTCAGAAATTACTTTAACTTCGATATCCGGTTGTGGATGTACAAGATCTACCCTTTCTTTACAGATTATGTTGTTCAACTCGTCAATATAACTAGAAGCAGTAGCAGGAGAAACTGTGTAGGAAATATCAGCAGGAGAAAGGTAGATCCGATAAGAGTTAGCGTCAATCCCTATGGTATAGATCCTTTCTGGTGCAATTTTAAGGGACATGATAAAGTTAATACCCGCTGGACCACCAGCTCCGGTTACCATTACCCTCTTCAAGCTCAAGCTATACCTTAATCTATGATAGATATATACTTCTTCCCCAGGAAATTCTTCAGATATCCTCCTTTAATTCCTAAGAAATAGTGGACCGGGGGGGATTCGAACCCCCGACCTCTCCCATGCCAAGGGAGCATTCTACCACTGAACTACCGGCCCTCTTACAAGAAGGGAGATGTGATCTTTTAAACCTTTTCTCTATATGATGATACTCCATAAAATGGTGCGGGGGGTGGGATTTGAACCCACGAACCCCTACGGGACAGGGTCCTAAGCCCTGCGCCTTTGACCTGGCTTGGCGACCCCCGCTTCCGGTTACAAGTTTCTAATATTCTAGTATATTTGGTTTACTTTCCCTAAAGGGAATTTTAATAAGTGTCCTTAAACTCCATAGTCTAATGTATGGACTTATTTAGGGTGCTGAGGAAGAAAGAAGATGACCTTTTAGCCAGGATCGTAAACTATACAATATTAGTTAGTAAGACCGTAGAAAAGCTGAAAGAGCTAGTCGAATTCTTGATTAAAAAGGAAGAGAAGAGAAAGATAACTTCCATATTTTCGGAAATAGATATGCTTGAAACGGAAGCAGATGAAGTACGTAGAAAGTTAACTGAGGAGATAGCAGCCGGTAGCTTTTTCTCCTATTTAAGGGAAGATTTCTTACTCCTCTTAGAAACAATAGATGATATTGCTGATAGCGCGAAAGATGCATCTAAAATTTTAATTGAAAGTAAACTAAACGAAGAATCCATATTGTTCCTATTTCATAACTCAGGAGGAATAAGATACGTAGATTTTCTTTTAAATACTGTAAGGATGTTAATTAAGTGTTTAGAAAGCTTGAGAAAGGTTCCTCCAAAGAAACTTATTTCCTTGGTAAGAAGCGTGGAATTAAGTGAGGAAGATGCGGATAAAATGAAGACCGAGCTTATGAAAAGTTTGTATGAAAAGACAAAGGAGCTATCCATACTCGATATTATCTCACTAAAGGATTTCCTAAATGTTGTGGATAATATTGCCGATAAAGCCGAGGATTCATCGGATATAATACTTAGGATGGTTGCAAAAGGCTATGCGTGAATAGATGGGTATGAACATAGCGACGTTAGTTTTGTTATTCTCGGTTTCCATATTGTTCGGAATTAATAACGGAAGCGTCTGTCAAGCGGGCATTGTAGGAAGCGGATTATTTACTTTTAAAAGAGCGTCTCTGTTAGTGGGATTAGGACTTTTACTAGGATCGTTAGTAGAGGGTTGGAAAACTAAAGAATTCATTACGACATATGAAATACCAGCTAATGCGGAGATCTTAATCCTAACGATCCCTTTGTTTTTGCTTTTAATTTCTACGATCTACGGTATCCCCATGAGCATTGCACACTTGTTAACAGGGGCTTGGTTAGGAATAATAATGATTGATGCTGGTAGTATAATATTTAATGCTCTCATTGTCCTAATTATAGTTTGGGTGGCGACTCCTATAGCAGCAATCTTCCTTTCATCATTATTGTATGTGATCTTGAGAAAAATAGCATATAAGAGAAGGCTGAGTACTATAGCCTCCTTTAACAGAATCGCTCTCACTATCTCTTCTCTATATACTTCGTATGTGTTGGGTTCTAACAATATAGGATTGTTAATGGGCGTTGTCAACGCTCCTCTTTATATCTTACCTACAATAGTTCTAGGCGTTCTCATTGGAAGCATGTTCATGAGCCCAAAATTCACCAAGACCATAGGTGAGGATTTTGTTGGTATGGGACCTTTAGGCGTTTTATCGAGCCTAATCTCTGGCTCCTTTACGGTATGGTTGGCAACTCAGATAGGTTGTCCGGCTTCCCTTACCAATAGCATAATGGGAGGGATTATTGGAGCAGGACTTGTATCAAATCCAAGTATAGTAAATATGAGGAAACTTTACCAAGTAACACTCAGCTGGGCACTAGCTGGACTTATCGGCTTTCTCCTCTCCTACTTTCCGTATATTCTATTTTTGTCTACCAAAACAAGTTAAAAAAGTTTGAAGGGTACTATATTTCCTTCTCTGTCGAAAACAGCTACGTCTGCTATAGGATCACGATACGGATAACCAAGGATGACTATTATTGGACCGAACCCGTATAGAAGATCCTGAGTTGAAGGCCTTTTTACCCCAGATGGATGGGAATGTACGCTTCCTACAATACTCATATCTGCTGGTAAAAGATAGGGATTGAAGGAGGCAAATCCCTCTCCTCCAATAGAAAAAGGTGGTATTACGACGCTTTCTATGATTATTTCCGTTCCTTTCTTTTTCCCTCTTAGGAGAACTAAAATTTCGTTGGGATGGGCTTCCTTGGCGTATTCAAGTAACCCTTCTATTAACTCTCTTTTGAATACTACCCGCATCATTATAAGCCTATTATTGAGTACGCTTCCTTCAAATTTTCATTTACCTTCTCCTTCATCTCCTCATAGAAATTCCTACCTGCAGAATCTATAGTTACGGTAAGAGGGCCGAAATCTTTAACCTTTAAGATCCACAACGCTTCAGGGATGCCTAAATCTAACCACTTAACTCCCTCAACCTTCTCTATAGCCTTTGCCGCTAAAGCTCCTGCTCCTCCGGTGAATATAGCATATACGGCTCCGAATTTCTTACAAGCCTCAGCCGTTTTCTTTCCCATTCCCCCCTTCCCTATTATTACTCTGACCCCAGTTTTCTCTATAAACTCCGCCTCGTACATTTCTAATCTCGCGCTTGTGGTAGGACCTGCCGATACAATCTCCCACTCATCTCCCACCTTCTTAACTACAGGACCAACGTGGTAAACTACCATATTTCTAAAATCTACTGGAAGGGGTTTTCCTGAATTTAATAGCTCTAACGCTCTTCGATGACCTGCGTCTCTTGCACTATAAACTCTTCCGGTTATGTAAAGTATATCACCAACCCTAATTTTCCTAACGTCTTCCTCACTTATTGGTGTTGTGAGCTTGTACTCGGTCATCTACTCACCTCCTAGGAAAGGATGCGTTAAAAACTCAACTCCCGTATCAGTTACTCTTAAGGAAGCTCTCCTACAGGCCCAGCACATTGTCGCCACGCCCAGGGATAAGGCTGCAGGATGTCTATGCGCGGCTTCTATATGGACATCTAACGCCGTTGTCAATCCGCCTACTCCATGTGGCCCCCATCCCAGCGCGTTAATAGCTTTAAGGAGCTTTTCCTCAAGCTCTGCTATCTCCTCTCTACGATGTCTACTTCCTATCGGCCTTAATAGCGCCTTCTTTGCCAGCTTCATAGCTATATCCGCAGCAGGTCCCATACCTACGCCCACTACCACCGGGGGACAGGGTTTAGCTCCCGCCTCGAAAATAACGTCTATTGCCGTTTTAAGAACGCCTTTTATCCCTAACCCTGGAGGAATGGTTTTTGCGAGGCTAGGGCTTTCACTACCTCCTCCTTTTAACACTACAGTTATAGTCGCTGAATCACTATCGGGTACTATATCCCATTCTATCCAAGGTATGTACTCTCCAGTATTATTTCCGCTGTTCTTGCCCGTTACAATATCGACAGCGTTCGGTCTCAAAGGCGTTATTTCCGTCGCTTTTATAGTTGCCTCTCTTAGAATTCTAGGCAATTTTCCTAAAAGCGGAAACTTTTCACCTGCCTCAATATAGAAGATCACTGTTCCGGTATCCTGACAAAGCGGCTTTTTCCCCTCTTCCGCTACTCTTATATTATCGATTATAGATTTTAGTACGCTTTTAGCTACAGGATTCGTTTCTCTCTCATATGCATCGTTTAAGGCTTTTTTAACATCTTCAGGGAGGTATATAGCGGTAGCTGAGACAAGTTTAGTTATGCTTTCTTTAAGTTCGTTTTCCGTAATCATCACTCTTAACTATATTTTATACGGGTTAAAAATGTTAGTCTATATAGATTAAAAATTTGTCAAAAACAAACGCCGATCAAAGTACTAACTAGACGTAAAAGGTAGCCAAGAGAGCCCAGTTTGACGCTATAAATAATGAGATGTCAAAATCTTTATGAGTAAAGAATTTAAAGAACCGTGCTTTGATGTAGATTGGCTTTTGGAGGTGGTTGTTTATGTCGCAGGTTGGTCAGACTCAGCCCGTCATAGTATTGAAAGAGGGAACTACTGAGACGAAGGGAAGGGAGGCTTTAAGGAACAATATCATGGCAGCTAAAATAATTGCTGAGCTAGTTAGAACGTCATTAGGCCCCCGAGGAATGGATAAAATGCTCGTAGATACTTTAGGAGATGTTACCATAACTAACGATGGGGCGGTAATGCTAAAGCAAATTGAAGTGCAGCATCCAGCCGCTAAGATGATGGTGGAGATCGCCAAGGCAACCGATAGCGAAGTCGGAGATGGAACTACGACCGCTGTCGTCTTAGCTGGAGCCCTACTAACAGAGGCTGAAAAGCTGTTGGACAAGGAGATACATCCCACCCTAATCGTTGATGGGTTCCGAGAGGCATCAGAAAAGGCATTAGAAATTCTACGTGAAATTGCTATGAAGATAAAACCTGAGGACCGAGAGTGGTTGTACAAAGTAGCTAGAACGAGTATGAGGTCTAAAATTGTAGCTCAAGAAAGCGATCAAATAGCTAATTTGGTAGTCGACGCTGTTCTACAGGTAGCTGAGAAGGTAGGAGAAAAATACAAAGTTGATGTAGATATGATAAAGGTAGATAAGAAGCCCGGTAGATCGTTAACTGAGACTCAGCTAGTAAGGGGCATAGTGATTGATAAAGAGGTAGTTCACGCTGGAATGCCCAAGAGGGTGGAGAACGCTAAGATAGCTCTGTTAAATACCCCCTTGGAGATAGAGAAGACGGAATATGATGCGAAGATAAATATAACCGACCCAACTCAGATGAAGGCCTTCCTAGATGAGGAGGCGAGAATGCTTAGAGAGATGGTTGAAAAGATAAAGAGCGTTGGCGCTAACGTGGTCTTCTGCCAGAAGGGGATAGACGATCTAGCTCAACACTACTTAGCTAAGGCTGGAATACTTGCGGTGAGAAGGGTTAAGGAAAGCGATATGTCGAGATTGGCTAAGGCTACTGGCGGAAGGATAATAACGAAGTTGGAGGACCTCACTCCCCAAGACCTAGGAGAAGCTGCCTTAGTTGAAGAGAGGAAGATAGAGGAGGATAAATGGGTATTCGTTGAAGGATGTAAGAACCCCAAGGCCGTTACCATTCTAATTAGGGGAGGAAGTCAAAGGGTTGTAGACGAAGCTGAGAGGAGCGTACACGATGCTATAATGGTTACTAAGGATGTATTGGAGAAGCCGGCTATAGTAGCTGGAGGAGGAGCTCCGGAGGCCGAAGTAGCTTCTAAGTTGAGAGAGTGGGCTAGGACCCTATCTGGAAGGGAGCAATTAGCAGCGCTCGCATTTGCCGAAGCGCTGGAGAGCATACCGTTAACGCTTGCTCAGAACGCTGGTATGGATCCTATTGATACACAGGTAGAATTAAGGGCACAACATGGAAAAGGTAAGACATGGTATGGAGTAGATGTATTAGAGAACAAAATAGACGATATGTTCAACAAAGAAATAATTGAACCGTTAGCTGTGAAGGAGCAAGTAATTAAAGCGGCAACTGAAGCAGCAATAATGATACTGAGAATAGATGACGTAATAGCTGCTAAGGGAGTAACTAAAGAGGAAAAAGGTAAGAAAGAAGAGGAGAAGATGCCAGAATTCGATTAAACTTTTTCTAAACTTATACCCGCCAATCTTTTTTAATTTTTGTTACTATTTTCGATTTACCCAGTTTTGGATTTTTGGAAATCCTTAATTATCAATATGGGAAGTTGTTTTAAGTAAAATGGTAAAGGCGATATCACTGTACTCAGGAGGTTTAGACAGTACGTTAGCAATTAAGGTATTGAGAATGCAAAATATAGACGTTATCGCTTTATCCTTCGCTACGCCATTCAATAATATTGAGGAGAAGAGGAGCATGTTGGAGAGGGTAGCTGAAGAATTGGGATGTGAGCTAATGTTTGTTAAGCTGGGGAGAGAATATTTAGACCTCGTTAGATATCCTAAGTATGGATATGGAAAAGCGCTAAATCCCTGTATAGACTGTAAAATCCTTATGTTGAAGAGAGCTAAAGAGATCATGATAGAAAGGGGAGCCGATTTTATTGCGACAGGGGAGGTGTTAGGACAGAGACCGATGTCTCAAAATAGAAAGGCTTTGAGAATTATAGAGGAAGAATCTGGCTTAAAGGGCCTTATTCTAAGGCCCTTATCCGCAAAATTCCTCCCTCCTACCATTCCTGAGAAGGAGGGAAAGGTGAATAGAAGCGCTTTATTATCAATTAAAGGAAGAAGTAGAAAAGTGCAACTTGAGTTAGCTAGGAAATATGGGATTAAGGAGTATTTCACACCCGCTAGCGGATGCCTTCTCACAGATAAGAGATTTTCTGATAGACTATTGGATTTATTCCTATTTAAAGGGAAGAAGAAAATAGGTATTAATGATGTAGAGCTAATTAAAGTGGGAAGGATGTTTAGAATCGGAGATAAAGCGAGATTAATTGTGGGAAGAAACGAAGAGGAAAATAGACAATTGAAGACATTATGTAAGAAGGGCGATTTTGTATTGATCGTAGAGAACGTGCCCGGTCCTTTATCTATTGTAAGAGGTATCGTCAATTTTAATGGATTGAAGTTAGCGGCAAGTATAATTGCTAGATATTCCGACGTTAATTCTAAAGCACAAGCAAAGATAATAGTTTACAACTACGATTTCTCTAACGTTATAACGGAAATAACAGCTCCTCCTATCGGTAACGACTTGATAGAGAGATTAAGGGTGTAATTTAAGATTAACAAAAGTTTTATACTTGTCCTTGTAAAAGGAATAGTGGTGTAGAACATGCCAATAGCCTTCGTATTGTTAAATGTTGAACCACTGTCTCTTATACACATCTGACGCTGCCGACGAATTAGACGGTGTAGATCTCGGTGGTCGCCGTATCATT
>CALBHZ010000127.1 GCA_937892815.1 uncultured archaeon
ATCTATTCTAAGCCTGCCTTTTTCCAATATAAGCTCAGCCGAATCGTCTTCGAGGGGGATTTCGCATTTATGGCTCAAATTTACGACCTAGGCTTGCTCCGTTTTAAACCTCTTTAAGCTTATCGATTTCGAAGAATAGTTATTCTAACGCCTTCTCAACTCTAAGCTTTTCCCCTTCCTTAACCTTCCTCAATACTTTAACGTCTCCAATTACCTTGCCGAATACGTTTACTGGGCTGTAAGCTCTAGGTTTATCGCTCGTGCTTGCCGGAGTTCTACCAAAGAATATACACATACAGTGTTCCGGAGGCCAGTAAGCTACATCGCCGACTTCAACATCTACTTGAGGGTTTTCGAGCTCTAGAGTTACCGGAATTTCGAAATATACTTCGTCTCCCCAAAGCTCTGCTTCGGATTCAAAGGGTAAAGCGTTCCATACGGCGTTAGCCGTCTTAGGGTTTCTATCCTCTAGGATTTTGATTAGCAAAATACCTGCGGATTCGGTAATTAACTTGATCTTCCTCTCTGACTTCATGTTTAGCGGTTAAAACGTTAATTCCGTTTTAAACCTTTAACTCTATAATAGGTCTACATCCCATTTAGATATCCTAGATTTGAAGATCGAGGCCAGCTTAAGGGAAACGCTGGAGCCTAGGAGGCTTAGCGCACGCCTCAACCTCAAGCCCTTCTTTATAGGCTTGCCCAATCTTTCCTTCCATCTCGTATCGTAATTATCTCTAAGGAAATCGGAGCTGAAATCCTCTACCTCTAACGCGCTTATACATGCGGAGGATGCAAACGTAGCTCCAATTAAGCCGTAAATTATCCCTCCTCCCGAGAAGGGCTTAACTTGACATGCGGCGCTCCCTACTAATAATAGGTTATCCGAGACGGTATCGTTCATCAACCCGTACCTAATCGTTCCGTAAACATCTGGCTTCTCAACCCTTCCTATCCTTTCCTTAAGGAACCTTTCGAAATACGTTTTACATTTGCTCTTGCTCGCCAACCCTATTCTAGCCCATTTTTCATTTAGGGGAACTACCCATCCGAAGAAGTCTGGAGATGCGTTAAACCAAAGCTCTACGACGTCTGGTTCAAATTCCCCTTTAACCGTAGCCTGCATGCCGATCAATAGGTTATCCGGCTGATCTAGGTTAGCTGATTTAGCGACTTGAGATGTAGAGCCGTCCGCTCCTACTAAGATCTTAGCCTGAAGCTCCTCCCTATTCGTTTTAACTTTTAGGAAGCCGTCTCTTTCGTAGCCTTCGAACTTAGTTAACGTCCTCACATCAGCTCCAGCTTCCATAGCCCCTTTTGAAAGCTCGACATCTAGCTTAGCTCGATCAATTACGAATACGGGCTTATCGGATTTCAGCTCTAAATCCGATGGATAAAACCTAGCTCGATTTACTACGTTTAAAATGACGTCTTCAGGTAAATCAGGAACAAGCTCCTTCAACCTCCAGGAAACTAAGCCGGTACATCTAACGGGCTTGCCGATTGAAGGGTCTTCCTCTATCACTACGACCTTAAAACCCTCTCTCGCTATCTTCTTTGCGGTAAAGCACCCTATAGGCCCTCCTCCTACGACGATTACGTCGTACATCTACATAGCGAACCTTTTTCCCATTTAATTTAAGCTTTAATGGAACGTTCAGAGAACTGGCTTTCAATGAGGAGATTATTGTGAATTCAGCGCCGTCCCTCTATTGCCCTCTTAATTTGATCCCATACCTCTTCAATTTCCCTATTTCCATCGATGTCTATGAGTAGGGCTTTCTCCTCGTAATACTTTATAATAGGCTCGGTTTGCTTACGATATACGCTTAGCCTATTCCTAATTACCTCCTCCCTATCGTCTTCCCTCTGATATAGCTCTCCTCCACACTTATCGCACATTCCCTCTCTCTTAGGAGGGTTGGTTATTAAGTGGTATATAGCTCCGCACCTTTTGCAAACCCTTCTGTTGGATAGCCTCTTTACGACGTTATCTTCCGAAACCGAGATGTTCAAAACGATATCGATTTTGCGGTTCATTTCAGCTAGCATTTCATCTAAGGCTTTCGCTTGATTTAAGGTCCTAGGATATCCATCTAGGATAAATCCGTTCGAACAATCCGGCTCTGAAATCCTCTCCTTTACGATCCCGTTTACTATCTCATCTGGAACGAGCTCTCCCCTCTCCATGTACTCCTTAGCTTTTCTACCTAGCTCGGTCCCCTTCTTAACGGCTTCGCGGAAGATATCCCCGGTAGCTATATGAGGTATCGAAAGCGTTTCGGAAATTTTAGAAGCCTGTGTGCCCTTGCCTGCCCCCGGAGGGCCTAATAGAACGATAATCATCTTCATGGACAAGAAGTTCGTACTATAAATATTTTAGTCAACAGAGGGTTCGTGAGCTTACCTAGTATAAGGCCATAACCCTCTAATAGCGAGCTTTTTAATAAGCTCGAAATAAAAACTGCATATGACAGAAGCGTAAAAACTTATAAATTTTTAATGTAAGGTTATTCACCGTGATAAAAAAGAAGCTTTTAGCATGGCTTAAGCTTTCGAGAGTTCCCTTCTTAATTCCGGGGCTTGCCCCCTTTCTCGCCGGAGTTGTATACGGCCTTTCTAAAGGCTTCAATTTAGATATAACGCTATTTACGATAGCCGTTTCCGGCTTAACGCTAATAATGCTTGTAACTTATTATTCAAACGAATATTTCGATTACGAGGGAGACTTAATAAATAGAGGCTTTAATAGATTTTCAGGAGGCAGCAGAGTTTTACCATCTTCGCTTTTGCCGAAAAGATGCGCGCTTTACGCTTTATCCTCCTCCCTCTTTACATTCATAGTATTATCGTTAACTCTATACCTATTAGATTACTTCAAATCGTTTCCCCTCTTATTCTTTTTTGCCGTTGTAGGAATCTTCATGGGCTTATCTTATTCGACTCCTCCAATTAAGCTCGCTTACAGAGGAGTTGGGGAAACCGTTATAGGTTTCTGCTACGGGTGGTTAACCTTCAAT
>CALBHZ010000128.1 GCA_937892815.1 uncultured archaeon
ATTCTGCGGTTGAAAAGCTTAGGCAGCTGAATCCAAATATAAGTATCGAAGGACTGGCCGTTCAGATAAACGAGGATAACATTTACGATTTCGTAAAAGAGGTAGATTTAGTAGTAGATGGAATGGATAACTTCAAAACGAGGTTTATCATTAACGAAGCGTGCGTTAAGCTGGGAAAGCCCTTCATCCATGGAGCCGTTTACGGACTTGAAGGAAGGCTAATGACGATTATACCTAGAAAGGGGCCCTGTCTTCGTTGCTTAATTCCCACAGAACCTCCTGAAGTTAAACCCTCTCCAGTTCTTGGGGCTACGCCTGCCGTTATAGCCTCCCTGCAGGTGATTGAAGCTATAAAGGTATTAACAGGTATTGGAGAGCCTCTAGTAGGGAAGCTTTTGGTTTTCGATGGCCTTCCAATGAGCTTTCACGAGGTAATCGTAAAAAGATCGCCTAAATGCCCCGTTTGTAGCGATATAAGGTAGAATTATAAAAAACTAAAGGAACATCATTAAAAGGAAGCTTAAAGCTCCTTTTTTAACCTTCCAATAAGCTTTAAAACGCTAACCTTCCTCACTTTAGCGGGCTTTTTCGTTTCTTTGAAATGCATAACGTTCTCAAATTCGCTTAAGTCCCTCAAGAGATGGCTAACCGCATCCTCTATATTTCTCCTATAAAACCCCTCCTCTAAAAGGCACCTTGCGAAACCTATAATTCCTATGGAGTCCAGTTTATCCGCATCCCATAAGATCTTCTCTTCAATTGATTCCAGCTTATCGGGATCTAAATGGTGCTTCAATATGATTTTTTCAACCTTTTCTATGAATTTCTTCGGACATCCCTCTTTAATTAAAAACTCCCTCGCTAAGCGAGCCGATCTCTCCTCATGTCCTTCAACCCCTTCTGCTCTCCCTAGATCATGGAATATACAGCTAAGCCTTACGGCTTCTACATCCGCGTTGTATTTTACAGCGAGCTCGGTGGCTCTACTCAATACTCTAGCCGTATGGTCCCATTTGTGAGCAGGGTCTACGTCCTTCAGCAGCTCCTTCGCTATGCTTACAGCTTTAGCTTCACGTAGATATCTAAGCGCTATTTTATCGATAGCGGTAATATCGATCTCTCTTAACATATCTATATACTCCGGTTTATTCAGAATTAAGGGAACTAAAAACTCACCTCTACTACCTCCTCCATGACTTCCCTTCGGAAGCTCAGGCCCAAGCTCGTATCCTTTCTTCGCAATTACGACTATATCGCCAGATCTTGGATTATCCAGACGATAATTTCCTAGTTCGCCTCTGGAAATTAGCTTAAATTTGCCTTCCCTCTTCAACCTTCCTTTAACCTCTTCTAAATCTCCTTCTCTCAAATATACGTGAGCTGCTCTATGGGAAACGCAAACGATGACGTCTAGATCAATAACCTCTTTCAAATCGATGTTTTCTTCAACTTCAACTATTCCATGATCGGAGAGCAATATGAGAAGGTAGTCGTCGTAAATTCTTTTAAGGCTTTGAACTAAGGCGTTAATCCACCTATCCACCTCCTCTAAGTGATCCAACAGCTCTTTGCTTAAAGGGCCGTATATCTCGCTAATCCGATCTATACCGAGAAGGTTCACTACGGCTATAATCGGTTTCCTCTCCTCTACAAGTTCTATAGCTCTGTTAATGGCGTACACGTCTTGATCGAATAGCTCCTTCGCTTGGACCTCTTCCTTTGAAACTACGACGTCCGCTCCTCTAACTATAGGCTCTCCAATAGCGATCTTGGTACCTTCAACCTTCTCAAAAATAGTCTTAGAGCTTAGGTATCGATTAACGTCCTCGACATCGAAATTTACGATTTTCCCATCCTTTCTATCGTAAAAGCTATTTCCAACAATTCCGTGTGAATTCGGGTAAACGCCGGTTAGTATAGATGCGTGAGCGCTGTAAGTAACGGTTGGATATATAGACCTACATTTAAAGGTGTAAGACCCCCTTTTCTTAGTCTCATCTATATGTGGAATTCTCGCTTTCCTAAGAGCCTTTACGTTACATCCATCTAAAATTAGTACTATCACCGAGCGACGATCCATTAAAGGCTAAGCCCTCAGCGTTAGTTAAATACTTTAAAACTTAAAAAGCTTCAATTCCGCATCGCGCGCAATGAACCCCTTCATAATTTTGGGGCCTATAGGAATGGTAGTCGTAGGTCTTCTATCGATATTGACCTGGAAGCTGAAGAGAAATGTAAGGATGAAGTACTTCGTATTTGGGGGGTTGATCTGGATCGTGAGCATATTACCCAAGGTAGCTATGGATTTGGCTTTAATTTCCGCTACGATATCGAGGTGGGCTAGAGAGCTATTCTACCCTTCTCTAACCTTCTTCTTAGTGATTGGAGCTTATACGGGATTTAGAACTGGGATATTCGAGACCTTCTTCCCTTACCTCGCTATATCTAGAAGCGGATTAAAGAAGATATCGTTTAACGAAGCAATCGCCTTCGGTATAGGCTTCGGAGCTTTCGAAGCCATCTTAATAGCGATTCCTTCTGTAATTAACATAGCAGTTTTCCTCACGAACCCCTCTATCCTACAGCTACTCCCTCCTCAACAAAGGGAATTTATCATAGCTCAGTTAAGCCTTCCTACCTGGGTCGTTTTTGCCCCTATGATAGAAAGAGCGCTTACTATTTTAATTCACGTCTTCTCGATACTACTGATATTCATATCGATAACGCATAAGAAGCCTACGTATTTAATAGCGTCCTTCTTCTACAAGAGCTCCGTAGACGCCGCTATACCGTATCTAGATTATACTTTTAATCCCTCCCTATCCCCTGTAGGGGCCTACCTCTGTGAGCTATGGGTAGCCCTTTTAGCTCTTATCGCAATAGCTGGAATACACAGGATCTCTAAATTAGGCAAAATCGAGGAGGTTAGACCTTCAACTTAACGGGCTTATATTTCTCTAAGATTTCAATTTTAACCTCCGGCAGCTCCTCTAAGTACTTCTTCAACGCTTCGTGTTGAGATTGGGATCCGTGCATAGGGATAACGAGCTTCGGCTTCAGATCTAGCACCATCTTATATGCATTTCTAGGCGATGCCGTAGGGGAGGGCTCTCCGGTTGGTACGAAGGCGACATCAGCCGAATACCCGCTAAGAGAGGCATATCCTGAATCTCCTCCGTGAAATACCTTTAGACCATCTACATCTATAACGTAAAGCGTGATCGGCCCTACATGTACTCCCGGAATTGAGCTGACCTCCATTCCGTTAACCTCGATAGTAGCGTTTATCTTCGGCTCAAATAGCTTATCATCTGGAATTCTTCCCTTTAGATTCCGATAAACGCTAGATTCAGCAACTACAGGACAATTGGTCTTTTCAAAGATCTCTAATGTGGTATTAACTTCGAAGTGATCGTAATGTCCATGAGTGTATACGAGAAGATCTAGACATTTTAGCTCCGCTATTTCTCCTCTACCGAGAAGATCAGCTACATCTATAGCTAAACATCTGCTAGGAGTTCTTAAAATTAAGCCAGAATAGTCCATAAGCAATACCGCAATTTCATCTTTCGCAATCTCAAGTTCGAAAAGCTCCTTTACTGCCTCCCTCTTCCCTCCTCCAAATAGAGGCATAGCTAAGTTAAGCTCAACATCGCTTTAATAGATTTCGGTTTCTACATATCAAAACTTAAAACCTATGACTTATTAATACCTAGCAGATTAGGAGTTAGAGAAATGGTCGCAAAGCTGAAGATCTTAAAGAGCGTAGAGCTAAGCAATCCGATACTAATTGCTGGATTTCCAGGGGCGGGAAACGTAGCCAAATTAGCGGTAGACAACATCATCTTCTCAACTAAAGCTCAGCTCTTCGCTAAGATCTACAATTACGGAGCTCCAGCTAAGGTCTTCATATTTGAAGACGGTACCTGTGAGCCTTTAAGCTTTTCAGTGTATTTTGCAAGGGGAGATAGAGATTTAGTAATAGCGACCGGTTACGCGCAACCGGAATCTCCCGAAGATCAATACGATATATCCGAAAAGATCTTAGAGTTAGGAAAATCCATGGGATGTAAGCGCATCTACTCCTTTGGAGCGTATATAGTCGATAGAGAAGTAGAGGAGCCGAGGGTTTTTGGAACAGCAACTTCCACCGAGCTAGTTAGCATGCTCAAGAACAACGGCGTAATCACCATGAACGCCGGCTTTATAACCGGAATGAACGGGGTTATCTTCGCCTTAGCTCCCATCTTGAATATGGAGGGAATATGTCTACTTGGAGAGAGCTTAGGCTACTATGCAGACGGCAAAGCGGCTAAGAGGGTGCTGGAGGTATTCTCTAAGCTAACCGATATATCGATCGATTATTCATTGCTGGATAAGGTCATAGCAGAAGTAAGCAGATCCCTCGAAAGGTTGAGGAAGGAAGAAGAGAGGATGAGGGAGTACAAGAAGCCCTCTAAGTTAGGCTACATTAGCTAAACCATTAAAAATTTCAAGCGTAGATCTGACTCTTCACCTTTTCAATCCTCTCTACTACTTTCCTCCACTCCTTAAAGCCTTTCAAGTACCTATCGAATATAATGGGTAGAATAGAACGAGGAAATCTTTCACAGGCCTCCTTTACGCTTTCCAATTGCTTCTCAATTAATTCTCCTGATGCTTTCTCTTCAATATCTCTACGAACTAGGTTGTATAGGATAGTTGCGTAGATAACGACTAGCTCTAATAGCGCCAATACGATTCTATTAGCCATCTCCTCCCTTCTCCTCTTAGATATTGAAGTGATCGTTAGAGAGCAGAGCTCTATTATGGGCTCTAATATCCTGCTTTTCGCAATATCCAAACATATCCCTTTAACTTCCTCCTCTACCTCTTCCCATTTCATACAGGCCTTCTCTTTAGCAAAATTCACCAGCTTCCTCGATTCCTCCTCTAAGCAACCCATCCCATTCAGTGGATATTTTTAAGATGTAAAAATCGTTTTCGATGGTCAACCTCATTTCTCACGACGATTTGCTTATAAGGAATTACCCTCACATTTAAGGTGTACGTTATGAACAGGCTCGTAAAGCTAAGGTTTAACATAGTACCTGCTGAGGACATAATAATTCCCCCGTTCTCCTCCAAGGTTTCTAAGACCATCTTAATTAGGGTAATTCCGGAACTCGAAAGCCTTTTTAACGAGAAGGAGGCGGTTAAGCCTATAGTAACCTCTCCTATCTTCAGGGAAGGTAAGCCTCTAGTTAAATATAAGGATGGGGAAGATAAGCCTTTAGCCCTATTTTCAAACACACCTTATTACTTTGAAACTACATTAATAGGGGATCTAACATTTAAGCTAACCGATATACTAACTAACCTAATCGACAGAAAGGTGGAGGTATACAACGGTAAAATACGCATAGCGGACGTCCAAGTCGAAGTCAAATCGTTTGATCAATTATCGTTTCCGAGCTCAAGCTATGTCAGGTTCGACTTCCTGACTCCTATTTTGCTAACCCTTCCCCTATCTAAAGAGAAGTACGGATACGTTAGACATTTCCTCTTCCCCCATCCTTACCTAATGTTCTACAG
>CALBHZ010000129.1 GCA_937892815.1 uncultured archaeon
CTTACTAGAAGCTTTCAGCTTATAGGTCTAGCTCTCGACTATCTACCTACGTTGATAGACGGTGTAGGAAGGGCTGAGGTAATAGAGGATGTCGAGGAAGAAATCGATAGGTTCTACTTAGCTATTCAGAGGAAGGTAAATAGAATTATTTCATTTAAGGAACTTGATAGCGAGCTCAGTTACGTAGATGCTATGTACTATCTCAGCGTTATGGAAAAGCTCGAAAGCATTTCGGACTACGTTAGAGAATTAGTGTACGAAATTGAGCACGGAAATAAGGTGCCTAAAAGTATAATTAACGACATGTCCAGTTTTTACCATGAATGTTTAAAAGCGTTCAACGAGGGCGATTTGAAGAAGTGATTAACGTTATCTACTTAAGGCATCTTGTATACAAGAAGCTTTGAATTCTATAAGCGATCGGGTCCTCCTGACTCATTTAACGAGAATATTAGATTGTATATCGGATATATCGAAGATTATGATAAATACCGCTATAAGATCTAAAGAGGAAGTGGAGTAAAACGTCTAACTCCTTAATAGAACCTTCGCATCTACAACGTACGCTCCCTTCTCCTCAACGATTACTGGATTGAGCTCTACCTCACTTATCGTTGGATTCTCAATTACCATATTAGAAACCTTAACTAGTACATTAGCGAGATCCTCTACATCGTACCTCTTACCTCCTCTATAGCCCGCTAAAATTGGATATACTTTCAATCGACCGATCGCGTGTAAAGCTCGATCTGTAGATATAGGAGCGAGGTCTAAAACGCAATCTTTTAACAGCTCAGTATATATCCCTCCTGAAGCAACGGCGACCATCGGTCCAAAAGTAGGATCTCTAAATCCAGAAACTAAGACTTCAACACCCTCTATCATTTCTTGAATTAAAACGCCGCTTAGGTTCTTTAAGCTCGACGTTAACTTACGATACGCTTCCTCGGCTTCCTCACACTTCAGATTTAAGATAACCCCTCCGACATCTGTTTTGTGGAGTAGTTCAG
>CALBHZ010000130.1 GCA_937892815.1 uncultured archaeon
TCATAATATTAATAGTAGTTGTGCTATTGGTATGGGGCCCCGAGAAGATACCCAAGCTAGCTAGATCTTTGGGAGAAGCTAAGAAGGAGTTCCAAAAAGCTCAAAAGGAGGTGGAGGAGGCGGTAAAGGAAGCTCCAACTGAAGATCCGATAATCGAGGCGGCGAGAAAACTGGGAATTAAAACCGAAGGTAAAACCAGGGAACAGATCAAAAAGGAAATAGCTGAAAAAATGAAAGAAAGATAAGGAGATTGCTTGAATATATAGAATTCGCTATAATCGTACTGCTATTATTCCTGTTATTTAAACCGGAATATGTGAAGAAGCTTACCTCTACTCTGGGTGAAACGGTTGCCGAATTTAAAAACCCGCCCATTCAAAACCTCTGACCGATAAAGAGATAATCTGGATAGCTGAACTACTAGGCATAGAAGTTGAGGGAAAGAGCGCGGATAAATCGAAGAAAGGAGTCATAGAGAAGCTTTCCTCTGCTTAAAAAGGCTTTAGTACCTTTAAGGTATCGAGAATACTCGGATCCACTCCCGTATGATCTCTATTAGCTTTAAAGTATCGATGAAGCTTTAAAGCTAGGATAGCGAAATGCATTAAATTACGTCCCTCCATTTTTAACTTTACAAACCGGAAAGCGTCCTCGAACCTCTTGAATCTACTTTTCAAAACTTCAGAGTAGCGCTTAGGTCGATCGATATTATCCTTCAACAATTTAGCGGCCATCATACTCGGTAAAATTCCCTCTCCTAAAAGCGGGAATACAGTTCCCACACTTTCTCCCACGCCAATGATATTGTTGATGTAATGTGGTGTAGCTAGCGAAGGAGGAGTTAACCTTAAGGGCCTGCCCATCTTTCTAACAACTTCTCCATTATATCTCTTGATAAACGCTAATACTTCATACACGTACTTTCCATATCTAGCATCTCCGGCTCCTACGTGAGCATATCCATTGTCTAAGGGAAAGAACCACAGATAACCTGAATAGCTTTTAAATGGCTTTACGTAAAAATCGTCAAAGGGAGGATGTTTAAACTTAACGAGGTATTGTACCGTAGGTATTAGAAAATCCTCTCCTTCTACAGGAGGTAATAATGCTCTGTAAATACCCGTTGCATCTATTACTAACTCGAAAGCCTCCCTTACGGCGTGTGAGCGTATACATTTTCCGTAGTTGACCTTAACTTTTGAGACAAGATCTTTTAGGAGCTTAGGCTTATTGAACGTAGAAAGACCATACAGCTTTACCGTGAATATCCTATTTTTTAAATCAACGTATAGCTCCTTTCCTCTATGTATAACATAATCATCGAAGTTTAAGCCGACGTCTTTAAGAAGCTCTTCCATTTTATAATAGCCGGTGCCCCATGCACATATAGAAGAGAAGGTTTCCTTGTTTTGCATCTCAAAAACTTCGATATCGTAGTTATCCGCTAACAAGGCAGATAGGTAGGCTCCTGCAGGGCCCATGCCTACTACCGCTATCTTCACATGACAAGGGTTTAAGATAGATCTTTTTAACTATTTTATTCCGAGGGTTGAAGATAAACTAAATAAAGGCTACTAAGTCCGTCACTAACTTTTTAAGAAGGAGGATTGTGGGACATTGTGGAATTTTATCTAGCTTTTCTAAAGCCTGTCTTATGTATTTCTTCATTTCATCAATAAGTACCTTAGCTTTGTTATCTACATTTAACAAAGACGTTAACTCCTTCTCCTTATCCAAATCCTTAAGATCGTCCCTTATCTGGTAAGCCATACCTAAGTTATAACCGAAAGCCTCCAATTCCTTGGCATACTTTTCAGCATTTCTTGACAGTAGGGCTCCTAGATAAGTAGCTGCTTTGAAAAGAGAGGCCGTCTTTAAGGAAATAATTTCCAGGTACTCTTTGAGGCTAATAGCCTTTCTCTTCTCAATGATTTTTAACTCCTTTAATTCCCCTGAGCTCATCTCTGAAGCTGCTTTAGCTAAGATTCGCGCTACTTCTGAGTCCCTGTACCTGGATGATAGATCGAGTATTATGCTGAATGCATAGTCAGCTGATAGTATCGCGCTCTTCAAGCCTGAAGATATATATAGAGGAGCTCTTCCTCTCCTATTTAACTCCTCATCAATAATGTCATCGTGTATCAAGGATACGGTATGAAGTAGCTCAATAGCTACAGCCGCTGGCATTATATCCTCCTTGCCTCCTCCACAAACCTCATTCGACATTAAGAGTAAGATGGGCCTTAATCTCTTCCCTCCCCTTATACAATTTTTAAAGTCAACGAATAGCTCATGATCCTTATAATTTTCTATGACTTTATTTAGCGCTTCTTCGAAAGCGGTGATATATCTTTCATAGGTCTTCATGTATTCCTTTTCGTACACGCTTAGCTCTTCTCCCTTTATCAATGCCTATAACCTACTTCACCTACATATTTATTTCCTTTGTGCATTTTGCAAAAAGCTTATGACTTTGGCAGACCTAATAAAAGCTATGCAGAAAACACCATGCGAAATAGCGGTGAAGTACATACTTCCTGCTTTTAGGAGCTTAATAGCTAGAAAGCTAATTAGTGAATACAATATGTCACAGGAAGAGGTTGCAAAGCTATTAGGAACGACGCAGGCTGCTATAAGCTACTACCTATCGGAGAAAAGAGGGAAGAAGATAAGATATTTAGAGGAGATGGAGGAAGTGAAGAGGATGGCGGAAGACATTGCAGAGAGGGTAGGAAAAGGCCTTGCGAAAGAAGATGAGATAAGGTCCTCTTTCTGCCTAATTTGTAGGAAGTTACTTGAAGAAGGGTTCTTTAGAGAAATGCTGAAAATTTGATACTTCCTCCTTTTCGTCCTAGAATAATTAAAATCTTTAGAGGAAAAGTTTTCCGTTACGCTGTCTTTCTTCCTAAATTATCCGTAAAGCTATTTGATGAAATGAAAGAGAATTTAGAAAGAGAGGGATTTGTAAATAAAGGACGCATCTTTGTTAAACATGGAAAGAAGGTACAAATATCCATGAGAGGCATTTTAAAAACGAATTTCGAACCCTCATCCTTACTCTCTTACATATTAAAAGGTATGAAGGGATGGAGATATTATAGAGAATATGGAAAGCATGGAGTAAGTAGAACCAACGATTATTTCACTTTATTCAATGAGAAAATAATAATAAACCCTAGATTGAACCCATCGAGACGTTCGTACTTGGAGTACTTAGCGAACGATGAATTTTTCTTGAGCTTAGATGAAGCATACGTGGTTTTAAAATTGATCCTCCTTTCCTCATCTTCTCCTACGTTCATTTCATTCAAGACCTATGATGCTAAGTTTGCTAAATTGTGGAGGAAAGTAGGAAAGAGAAATTTCTTCATCGTTGCATTTGATTCTGAAAGCTTTAGACGATCTGTTAACGATATTTGGGAGGACGTCTTAACCTTTAGGCCCTCCTTCCTCCCCTTTCCAGGAACGAACGAAATTAGAATTGAAGGAGGAGACGTTAACGAGGAAACTCTAAGCAATGTGTTTTATGGTCTCAATGATTGGTGTTTAAGCGATATGCATTTAAGCAGAAGGTTCTACTGATTTAATCCATCTTTCAACATATCTATTTTCATTTCTAAGTACAGCTACTCTAGAATCCCTAACTTCGTCCATATATGTGAAAGACTTCAAATACTTTAGCAAAGTCTCAGAATAACTCCTTATCTCATCCATTCTTAACATGTGTTCTTTAGTTAGCCTAGATAGAGAAGCTCCAATATGCATGTACGATTTTATTTCAACGAAATGAGGATTTCCCATCTCAATTAACTCAGCTACCTTTTCTATATCGCTTAGGGAGTCATTAATTCCTCTAATTAAAGTATACCTAATTACGGTCCTAGTTTTAACCTGGCTTAAAAGCTTAAGGCTTTTTAACCATCTTTCCCACGCATCCCTATACATAGGTTTACTTATCCGTTCGTACGACTCTTCATTAAATCCAGTCATTGAAAGGTATAGTTGAGTAGGAAGCGCGTCCTCTTCTATTAATCTCTCTATCATATGGGGCTCTTGTCCGTTTGTAACGATAAATATACTCTTAGTTCCTTCTCTCCTACGCAGGTACCTCACCATTTCAGGCAACTTGGGGTACATCATGGGCTCTCCCGAAAGAGATATAGCGAAATGATTGGGCCTCATCGCCTCCTTTAACTTCATTTTATCTGCTTTCTCATCTCCAAAATAACCTACTAAAAGCTCCCTTCTCAATTTAATTAGATTTTCAATTATTTCATCTGGTTCAGCCACCATATTTTCAGGCATTCTAAGCATTTGGTAGAATTCAACAGGCCTCCAACAATAGATACATCTATTCTCACAATAAACGGCTGCAGGAGAGAACTCCATACATCTATGGGTATCTATACCGTAAAAGACGCTCTTATAGCATACCCCCTCATTCTTTATAGCCTTCCTCGTCCAATGACATACCTCTACCGCCGAGTGAAGATATACTCGATACTTCGCTCTAAGTAACGCTTTTCTAACTCCTCCATCTATCGTTAACTTTCTCTGGACCAACTTTAAGCGCTAACAATTATATTTCGAGGAGAAGAATATTAATGTTTGGCATTATAATGCGTAATCTTTAAACGTAACATAGTATAAGAGGGGATAGGCTCCGGTGGTGTAGCCCGGTCAAGCATAGCGGCCTTTCGAGCCGCTGATCCCGGGTTCAAATCCCGGCCGGAGCATACGAGGGGGTTTTCCTAACCCCCTTCTTCTTTAATCCTAACGATAACATTTTACGACTCCTATGCTAGAATGGTAACACTTATTTAATAAAACGGTAACACTTAAAGGTCATTTTATAATTAGAAGCGATAAGCATGCATATACCGGATGGGTTTCTCGATATAACCACTGCATCCATTACTTACGCAATTTTCCTAATTTACGGAGGATACGTAATTAAAAAGCTGAGAAGAGAAAGAACCCTATCAGAATATGTTCCATTAGTATCCGTGTTGGCTACGGCTATTTTCGCTGCTCAAATGCTTAACTGGCCTATACCAGGAGGGACGAACCTTCATTTCGTAGGGGGCGCTTTAGCGGGCATCATTCTAGGGCTTTGGCTTGGATTTCTATCGATGTTTTTAGTACTTTTTATTCAATGCTTAGTATTTCATGATGGAGGGATAACGGCTTTAGGTGCAAACGTCCTCAATATGGCAGTTATAGACGTACTAATAGGGTATTTAATTTACAGGGCGCTTACTAAAACGCTTAAAATAAGTAACCTTACACACTGTCTCTTATACACATCTGACGCTGCCGACGAATTAGACGGTGTAGATCTCGGTGGTCGCCGTATCATTA